>JBMTAX010000034.1:0-13899 GCA_049429145.1 Myxococcota bacterium | reverse complement strand
ACCGGTTCTGCACTTCAAACACGCGGTCGGCCACAGGCTTCTCCTCCGTCAAAGTGAACGCAGCGCTCGCCACCTCGGGGCTCACACCGATGCGGGGGATGTACCGTGCGTTCTGCGCGAAGAAGCCGGTGAGTTCCACCCGGGGCGCGAAGGGGTCGCGCTTGCCTGGCTCCGTCGTAGCGACGTCTTCAGGGAGCTGCAGCCCTTCGATCCCTAGCTCCGCCGCACCCTTGCCCGCCTGAAAGCCAGCGAGTGCTTGCTCGGCCAAAGCCTTGGCCTTGGCCCCCTGGGCCTCTTCTCGCGCTAGCTGCTTCGCGATCTCGAGGCGTACGTCGCTGAGCTCTTTTACCTCAGGTTCCTTCACCTCTTCGACCTTGATGAGGTGGAAGCCGAAACGGGATTGGACCGGCTCAGAGAGCTTGCCCACCTCGAGTGCGAATGCGGCTTTTTCGAAAGGAGGCACCATCCTCCCCTTGCCGAAGAAGCCGAGGTCTCCGCCGCTGCTCTTGCTGCCTTCATCCTCGCTGACTTCCCCTGCGACCTTCGCAAAGTCCTCGCCAGCGACGATGCGATCGCGCGCGGCTTCGAGCTTCTTGCGCGCCGCCTGTAGCTCACCCTCCGGTGCGGTCTCCTCCACTTTTACGAGGATATGCCGTGCGCGCACTTCCTTCTCTTTGCGATAGCGGGTGATGTGTTTGTTGTAGTGCGCTTCGAGCTCGGCAGCGTGCGCGTCGGCCCACTGGCCCGCGGCTGCCTCGTCGAGAGTGGCCACATCCTTGAAGTAGAGGGGGTCGATGCGCACAGCCTCGAGGGACGCGCGGTTGAAGCGGTTGTTGAACTCTTCTTCGATCTCCTGCTTGGTCACGTGGAGGCTGGAGCGCAGGAGGTCTTCCACACGGTCCGCAAGGATGTCTCGACGGACCTGCTCTTCAAAGCGCGGCTCACTGGTCTGATAATACCCTTGAACGATGCGCTTGTACTCTTCGCGGTCGAAGGGCTTGTCCGCTCCGAAGAACCTGGCCTGCACATACTTCACAACTTCGTCGTCGGAGACGCTCATGCCACGCTCTTCCGCCACCTGGGCGAGAAGCTCACGATCGATCAGCTCGTCGAGAACCTTCTCCTTCAAGCCTTCCTGGCGTGCTTGATCGACCCCGTAGCCTTTGCGCACCAGCTGGTTGTGCTGGAACTGGCGGGCATAAGCCACGTTGAACATTGCCTCGGAGATGACGCGACCGTTGACGGCCGCCGCCATGGGGAGGTTTCCACTGACGTCGCTCCCACCCCATTGTCCGAACGTGAAGACGAACACGAAGACGATGATCGCCACCGGGATCATTACGAGAGGGTTCGTCGTGTTCTTGCGCATCGCAGCGAGCATCAGCCACCTCAACGAAAAACGGGGCCCCACCTGGAGCCACGGCGCCGTGCCTTATCGATGCAGGGGCAAACGCACAAGAAGGGATGCAAAACCGCGTGGCAGGCCAGTCGGAGGGGGGAGCGTGCAGCAGAGCCCATGTCCGTGCACTGCGCACGGCACTTGGCGCTATCCGTGGGGGGCCTGACCATGCTACCCGTACGCCGAGCTTCACTATGCTGTCTTTGTTCAACGACCTGTTCAACAACGATATCGCCATTGATTTGGGGACATCGACGACGCTGCTTTTCGTCAAAGGGCGTGGCATCGTCATCCAAGAGCCCAGCGTCGTGGCGGTGCAGCAGCAGCCGGGCGGTCGTCGTGAAGTGCTCGCGGTCGGGCGCGAAGCCAAGGACATGATCGGCCGCACCCCTGGGAGTATTCAGGCGATTCGCCCGATCAAAGACGGCGTCATCGCCGACTTCGACGCCACCAGCGAAATGCTGCGGACGTTCATTGGCCGCGCGCAGGGGCGCAAGTCGCTCGTGAAGCCTCGCATTATTATCTGCGTGCCTGTGGGCATCACCGAGGTCGAGAAACGCGCCGTCAAGGAGGCCGCGCAGAGCGCCTCGGCGCGCGAGGTGCATCTCATCGAGGAGCCTATGGCGGCTGCCATCGGCGCCGGCATGCCCATCACCGAGCCGAGCGGGAACATGATCGTCGACGTCGGCGGGGGAACCTGCGAGGTGGCAGTGATCTCCCTGGGCGGCATCGTGTACAACCGTTCGGTTCGCGTCGGTGGCGACAAAATGGACCTTGCGGTCGTCAATCACGTCAAGCGTCGGTACTCATTGCTCATCGGTGAGCGGACGGCCGAGAACATCAAGATTCGTATCGGCAGCGCATACCCCGATGACGATGTGATGACCATGGAAGTGAAGGGGCGGGACCTCGTCGCTGGGGTGCCGAAGACCATCGAGGTGAACTCCGACGAAATCCGGGAGGCGATGGCCGAGCCCATCAACTCCATCGTTGAGGCCGTACGCATTGGTCTCGAGCGAACGCCACCGGAGCTGGCCAGCGATATTGTTGATCGAGGCATCGTCCTCACTGGTGGTGGTGCGTTGCTCCACAACCTCGACACCTTGCTGCGCAAGGAGACGGGGCTGCCCGTGTACATCTCCGAAGAGCCCATGACCGGCACCGTCATGGGCGCAGGCACTGCGCTTGAGCAGCTCGAAATCCTCGACGCGGTGTCGGTGCCCTGATCGGGGCCACCCCGGTCATGCCCAGATCCGCTGCCCCGTCGTCGCTCACCCTCCGGACTGCCCCTTTTCATGAGGTTCCGCCGGCCGCGAGTCGTCGTCTGTCCCCTCACACCCTTGCGAGCGCAGCGTAGAGGCCCGCTACGGTTCAAAGTGGTAATGGGCTGTCTCTTCTCGCAGAAAATGGCAGCCTCCTCACGAGGTGGCGTGACGAAAGATGTGGGACCTTCTCCAACGGTATCGAGGCCTCGCGCTGGTAGGTGCACTGCTGGTCGCACCGCTCATTCTTCTGTATGCGCAGACAAGGAATCCGGCGACCCGTGGCCCCGTCGTGGGCATCGTGATCGATGGCTCCTCCCTCATCGAGGAGGCGCTCCTGTGGGCGGCGGGTGGCGTGAGCGATTGGCTACAGCGCTACACCATCAGCGTCGAGGAACACGACGAACTCCTGCGCCTACGCCGCGAGCGGGTGAGCGCAGCCGCATTGAAAGTGCGAGTGTCGGAGCTCGAGCGCGAGAATGAGAGCATTCGCAGCCTCGCTCTGCTCGCGCAGCGCGTCGACGGGCCCCGCCCCCTTGGCGCGCGGGTCATCGGGCGTTCTGGCGCGCCCCTGACTCGCCTCCTGCGTATCGACCGTGGTGCTGACGACGGCGTCGCGCGTGGTGACGGAGTCATCTCCGTCGACGGTGTTGTGGGCCGAGTGCTCGTCGTTGGACGTCACTCTAGTGATGTGCTCTTGCTGACCGACCCGTCGGCTGCGGTGGATGTGATCGTGCAGCGAACGAGGGCTCGCGGCGTGCTGCGCGGAACCGGACAGACGTCGGCGTACCGGGCTCGTGTCGAAGATTTCGATCGTCTCGCTGATGTTGCCGCAGGCGACGTGCTCGTGACGAGCGGGCTCGGGAGGAAGTTCCCCCCCGGCCTGCCCGTCGGCGAGGTCGATGAGGTGGCGCTTCGTGAGGACGGCCTCTACCAGTTGGCGACGGCTCGGCCCTCCGTACAAATGCACGAGCTCGAGCACGTACTGGTGTTGCTCAGGCGTCCGCCACCGCGGCTACCGCTGCTTGCAGGCTCTGAAGAGAGTCTGGCTGCCGAGGAACCTCCGGCCGACCTACAAGCGGCCGCGCGCGAGGAGAGCACCTCGTCACCCGTGGTGACGACCCCGATAATTGTCACTCCGCAGCCCCGACCTTCCGCCCCTTCTCCCGCGACCGAAAACGCTCCACCAGCGCCGTCTCCGCCGGCTTCGGCGAGCGAGGAGGCCGTGGCGTCATCGCCGCCGCCGCTCACGTCACCGAATCTGCAGGCGGCGGGTGGTGACGCAACCGAATCGAGCACCGGCGTACCCCCGGTTCTTCGCGAGGAGCCGCGTGCCACCGTCGAGCCATCGTCGACAGGTGCACCTGGAGAGGCCTCTCCATGAAACGGGTGTTGTTGCTCGCGAGCATCGCTTTCGTGCTGCAGGCTTTCATTGCAGCCGCCGCAGTCGCTTTTGGAGTCGCGGCCGTACCGCTCACCCCTGCCGTATTAGTGGTCGCATACGCCGCCCTCGTCGAGCCCCCCGTCGAGGGAGCACTCAGCGCGACTTGTGTCGGGTTTCTCCTCGATGCGATCTCGGGCACGGCCATCGGGCTGAACATGCTCGCGTGTCTGCTGCTCTTGCTCGTTGGCCGCCTGATGGCGAGGCGGGTGCCGTCCCCAGTGGGGCCACTTGGGGCGCTCTTCGTCAGCGCCCTCGCGGCGGGCTACTACCTCTTCGTCCTGACGCTCCTCTATATATTCGAGCGCGGGCGTGAGAGCCTGGCCCTCGAGGGTCTCTTGTCGACGTCAATCCTCACCGGTGCGGCGTCACTTTTGGTGTTTCCCCTGATCCAGCGGATCTTTGTCCGTCTCGGCCTCGAAGAGCGGGCCGCGAGCGTGGCAGAACGTCTCAGTCGTCGAGCGAGGGGCGCGTGAGAGACCTTGAGACCTCGACACAGGCGGCATTCCCGAGCGGGCGCTTCGCCCTTTTCGGCGTCGTGGTGAGTCTGGCGTTTGCAGTGCTGGTTGCGCGCCTGTGGTTCCTGCAAGTGGTGAGAGGCGAGCTCTATGCCGAGCGCAGCAAGAGCAACTTCGTGCAGGAACAACGTGTCGCCCATGCACGGGGCCTCATCTACGACCAGGCCGGTCGCCCTCTGACTGACAACCGACCGTCTCACGATGTCATGATGACCGCCGCATTCCTCCCCGACAGCACTCGACACATCGCGCAGCTCGCCGAGCCTCTCGGACTCTCTACCGAGGAGAGAACCGCGCTGGATGCGCAGCTGCTGACGGCTGTCGGTGACCCTGAGTCACGCGGGATCGAGGTCCGATCGAGAGCGAGCCACGAGGTATGCCAGGCAGTGGAGGGAAAGGCGCTCGCGTTGGAGATGCTCGGGGTGCTCGTCGATTGGGACACCCCAGTCGATGAGGACGGGTGCCGCATCGTACTTCTTCCGGCCGACTTTCCGTCCCGCGCGGCAGTTTTCGAGCGGCTCCGTCAGCTCGTGGGGCTCTCCGCAGAGGAAATGGAGCCCCTGGTGCAGCGGGCGCTCAACAAGTCCCGCGGCCTCGGTCGTTTCAAACCAACCCTGTTGCTCGAGGACGTTGGGTTTGACGCGTATGCGCGTATTCGCGCGGCCATCTCCCTTGGAGAACTCCCCGGGATCAGCCTCGTGGAGTCACAGCGCCGCCGTTACCTGAAGGGGGCTCTCGCGGCTCACGTGCTCGGTTATCTCAATGAGCTGACGCCCACCGAATATGAGCGCTATCGCGACCGTGGCTACCACCTCGGAGATTTGTTCGGTCGTCGAGGGGTTGAGGCTGCCTTCGAGGATACCCTTCGTGGACTCGACGGTACGCGGCAGGTGGTTGTCGACGCCAAAGGGCGAGAGCAGGGCGATGACGCAGCGTTGCAATTGCTGGGTGAAGCGCACGATACCCTGCCCGTGCCCGGTCAGGGCTTGGTGCTTAGCCTCGACGAGGAACTGCAGCGCGCTGCCGAGAGCGGTTTTCTGGGGCGGGCCGGCTCCGTCGTCGCCATCGACCCTGCAACTGGCTTCGTTCTCGCCATGGCAAGTTTTCCCGCCTACGACCCGAACCTCGTGACGGGTCCGAAGAGCCGCAGCGTCGTGCGGATGCTTGACACGAACGAATATAAACCGTGGACCAATAAAGCGATTCAAGACCATTACGCCCCAGGGAGCACATTCAAAGCGATCACCGCTGTTGCGGCGCTCCGCGCAGGTCTCATCCACGAGCACACTACCCGGCCCTGCCCTGGCTTCTTCCGGCTCGGACGCTCGACGTGGCGCTGCTACAATCGTTCGGGTCACGGGCCCATAGCGCTCGTGAAAGCACTCCAATATTCGTGCGATTCCTATTTTTACTCTCTTGGCTACGAGATGGGTCCGGATAAGCACGCAGCGACCGGTCGCCTCTTCGGCTTCGGCGCAAAGACGGGCATCGGGATTGATCGAGAGATCCCAGGGATTATGCCTGACCGTAAATATTACATTGATCGCACCGGCTATTATGCGCCCGGCTCCATCGTCAACAATAGCATCGGCCAGGGAGACGTCGCAGTGACACCGCTGCAGCTGGCGGTCGCCTACGCAGCCATTGCGAATGGCGGAACGGTATATCAGCCCCAGCTCGTGCGCCAGGTGGTCAGCGCGCGTGGCGAGGTGGTAGAGGAAAAACGGCCGGTGGTGCGCTCGGTGATCACCGGGGAAGAACATCACCTCGCTTTGGTGCTCGAAGCGCTGGCGCACGTCACGGAGCCCGGTGGAACCGCTTCAGGAGTGCTATGGCGCCAAGACCAGCCCGAGGTGTCGGAATGGTTACGCACCTCGGGGATTCGCATGGGGGGCAAGACGGGCACGGCACAGGTGGTACGCCTATCGAAAAATGTCGCCCATCTAAAACCGGAGGAAGTGGAATATTGGCAGCGTGATCACGCGTGGTTCGTCGGGATGGCCCCGGCTGAAAAACCAGAGATCGTTGTCGTCGTGATGACGGAGCATGGTGGTTTCGGCGGAAGCACCTCCGCGCCCGTAGCGGCAAGGGTCATTAAGGCCTATTGGGACCACGTTCGTGGACGAGGATTTTTCGCTGATCGCGTCGATCCTGAACCGGGTGCGCGCGAACGCCCCCGAAAGGATCCTCCATGAGCGACCGCGCAGTGGTACCGCTCGCTACCCGCCTGCCGTGGGGCATACTCCTCGTCTCGCTGGTCATTTCGGGTATCGGGGTCATGAACCTCGCCTCCGCAGCGCAGGCGACGCGACCCGATACCCATTGGAAGCAGCTCGCCTATTTCGCCATCGGCTACCTACTCGTCGCGTTTATTGGGCGCTCCCGCATCTTCGTCTTGGAGGCCGTCGCTTATCCCATCTACCTCCTCGTGAATGCGCTTTTGGTGGTCGTGTTGGTAGCTGGCACCACGGTAAAAGGTGCGCAGCGATGGATAGACCTCGGCGTCATCATGCTGCAGCCATCCGAGCTGGCCAAAATCAGCATCATCCTCGTGACCGCTCGCTATTTCAGTCGCTTCCGCGTCGACGGCGGGTACACCCTCCGCGCGCTGCTGATGCCGTTGAATCTCAGCCGCCCCTTAGGGGTGTTCGTGCTGTTGTGTATGCGTTGGTGGAAGCAGGGGGTCGAGGCGATTCCTCGCTTACCGCCGAATGCACTCGACGCTGCGGCTGCTGTTCCTGAGGAGGCGCTCGCCGACCCACTTTGGCTGAAACTTCTTCTCTTTCTCGTCGTGGCGGCCTGGGGGGCCGGCGGAATCTTTATGCTTTTCCGCGAGGGCCTCCACGTGCGGCGCTTCATCGCTCCTGCAGACGTGATTCTCCTCCCTTGGGCGCTTATCGTCATCGAACCTGACCTCGGCACCAGCTTGATCGTCCTCGCGATCGCGGGCTCACAGGTCCTCTTCGCCGGGGTACGCCGCAGCTCCTTGCTCATCGCGAGCTTGGCTCTTGGTGTGACGGTGGTGTTTGGCTGGAGTTTCTTGCTCAAGGATTACCAGAAGCGTCGCGTCGAGACCTTCCTCAACCCCGAGCAAGACATTCAAGGCGCGGGTTATCATTCCGCGCAGTCGATGATCGCGATCGGGTCCGGCCAGCTGACCGGGAAGGGCCTTGGACAGGGCACGCAGACCCAGCTCTCTTTTCTGCCTGAGAATCACACCGACTTTGCGTTTTCTGTGCTCGCCGAGGAGTGGGGCTTTATCGGAGGCGCAGTACTCATTTTTCTTTTCATGAGCCTCGTCCTGTTGATGCTGAGAGACGCGCGCAGGTACAGCGACCGTTTCGCAGCGTTGGTGAACGTCGGTGCAGCCGCAATGATCTTTTGGCACGTCCTCATCAATATCGGCATGGTGACGGGGTTGCTGCCCGTGGTGGGCATGACGCTCCCCTTCATCAGCTACGGGGGGTCGTCCTTGTTGACGCAAATGGCCTGCCTCGGGTTTGCGGTGAGCACCCGGGTGTGGCGTAGGAGCTGATGTGACCATCCGCCCATGGAAGGACTCTCCCGTCGTGGAGGCGACGGTTATCGCAGCCGAGCCCGCATCCTCTCGTCCAGGGGCAGCTCTCGACGAGGCGGAATTACACGAGGCCCGTGACGGAGCCGTCGCCCGCGCCTCCTTGTCGGTGGTGCCGCACGGGCGAGGGGCGCTTTATGGCACAGCGCGTTTCTTTGCCGATGCTGCGGAGCAGCTTTCCGTCTCCACCGCTCACGGCCTCGAGCTCGCCGGTGCGGTATACGCTACGCAGGTCGGTGAGCGAACCCTGCTGCTCGGGCTCAAGCGTTGCGCGTCTGGAAGTCCAGGGCGTGTCGTCGTCGAGCCCGAGTGGGGAGAGATCCTCTGGCACACCCACCCGGGCATGAAGGGCTCGCTCGCCGCGTTCTCCAATGAAGACCTCGAGGCGGCAAAGAGGGTGAGACGTCCCCTGCTCGTCGTGGGCTTCGGCGGCCTCAGTCCTGACGTGCTCTCGACCCTGGCATTGCCCTTCGGCTACCGCTCCCTGCTGGCCGCCACAGGCGTCAAGGCCCTTCTCTCCCTCGAGAAGCGTGGGCGACTGCGACAGCGGCTGATTCGCATGGGGGTCGCTGCACGGGTTTGCTACCCGAGTGGACGAATCCAGCCCGTCATCCGTACCCGAGCAACGCCCCTCGAATATGCGCTTGACGACGCGAGCTTCTTGATCGACCGCACCCTCGGGAGCATCGAGCGCCGCGGGCAGGCAGCGGTGCGCCGGGCTCTACGTAGACTCTGGGCGGGGCCCTCTTCCTGAGCATGCCCGACCGTCTTGACGAGGACCGCTCGGAGGCCAAGGGTCCCGTTCCGCGGCGTCTACGGTGGCGTCGCCCTCTGCCGTAAGGGTCCCCCATGGAGTTTATCACCCTGGTCGCCGGTCTCTCCGAGACCACCTTTCAAGATGTCATCACCGCGTCGCCAAGGCGCATCCGAGAGACGCTCTTCGGGCGATTGAACATCAAAGCCAAGAAGAAGACCATTGGCGTCGCGGTGCACGGCAAGCTCGAGGAGCGAACCAAGAAACTTCACCAGCGCCTCAAAGAGGGAACCACGAAGCAGGAGAACGACCTCTGTGAGGAACTGCTGCGCAACTGGCTCTACACGCAGCGGCCGCTCTTGAAAGCGACCCTCGACCACCTCGAGGTCAAGAACGATAACGGTCTCATCGAGGAGGAGCCGACGTTCTTCCAAGAGCTCGACGAGTCAAAGGTCAAAGCCTTGGTGACGCATCTCAAAGCCCAGGGCTTCGAGTCCGAGCACATCGGCGTGTACTTGCGCTTCGTCAAGACGCCCCACCTCGATGGCGCGCTGCAAGCTGCCGCCTGAGCCTTGTCGACGATAGCCGGCGGTTCCTCTGCAGACGGGGGCAACGACGAGAGTCGTTGATTTGCGCACCCGGCTCATCTCGCTGGAGGGTCGGTTGCGAGACCCTCCCCACGTCGCGCAAAGCCGGTCCGGGGGGCACCCCACCCTGAGTAGCGGGCAGGGCAAAAACCCGCTGAAGCGGCTTTGTGCCTGATTCTGTTAGGGCATGGATGTTGCGCACTCGGCAAACGGGCTCTGCAACCGGTGCGCAACGAAACGGGTAAACCGGGCTCCCGCGTCGTCATCAGCGTTGTCACAAGTGCTCGCCTCGGCGAGCAGCAACGCCTCGGTGGTGAACCCGATGGTCATGGCGAGCCGCCTCGCATTCGCCTCTCGCCTTCCGCGCCCGTCGGGTCCGCCATCGAGGTGCAGCCGGCGCTGGGCACGCTGCACCGTCGTCACAACGACGTCCCGTGCCGAATCGGCGACCGTGGCGGGCAGGGCCTCGGCCCGAGCGAGCAGGTCAGCGAGCAGTGCGCTCACCGAGCCCCCACGTTCCTCGGCCCGCAAGACGTCTAGGGAAAGGACATTGGTCGTGCCCTCCCATATCGAGAGTACCTGCGCATCCCGCAGCAGCCGGGGCAAGCCCGTGTCTTCGATGTAGCCCGCGCCCCCGAAGGCCTCGAGCGCTTCCGACGCCAATGCGACAGCCTGGCGGGCGCAGGTGAGCTTGGTGATGGGGATGAGGCCCCGTAGTCTCTGGCGCCCCGCTTCATCGAGCATTCCTTGTTCCTCGAGGCCGAGGAGGCTGGCGACCTCGAAGCAGAGGGCGGTCGCGGCGGCGGTCTCTGCCTCCATGTCCATGAGCGTGTGCCGGTGGAGCGGGTGGTCATAGAGTGGCTGACCGAACGCCCGTCGTCGCTGGGCGTAGTCTTTGGCGAGGGCTGTTGCGCGCGCCATTCCCGAAGCCGACGCGATGGCGTTATGCCATCGGGTGAGATTCAACATCGACGAGATGGTCTTCACTCCCTTGCCGCGCTCTCCGACTTGTACCGCGGCAAGGCCCTCGAGGCTGAGCTCCGCGGTCGGCAGCGCGCGGGTGCCGAGCTTATCCTTCAGGCGAAGGACGACGATGCCTTCGTAGCCGCCTATAGGGCGAGGCTTTACCTCGACGCAGAACAGGGTAAGCCCCGAGGAACCAGCCACGAGGTTTCCCTCGCTGTCGTTTGTGCGCGCGAGCGTAAGGGCCATCTCGCTCGTCACCGCCGAGGTGAACCATTTGGTGCCGTAGAGCTGAAACTGCCTGCCGCCGGGGTCATCCTCCACGGCGCGTGCGATGGTCTCGGTGCCACCGACGTCAGAGCCTCCCGCGCGCTCGGTCATCCACTGCCCCGAGGTGATGAAGTACTGCGGATCGGTGGCCAACAAACGCGGCACCAGTCGGTCTCGCAGTTCGGGCGGGCCATTCTCAAGCAACACCCTCGCCGCGGCATCGGTCATCGCGAGCGGGCAAGAGTAAGTGGCGGAGCTGCCCGCAAAGAGATGCAGCAACGCCGCTTGCACGACGCGCCGGTGGACGCCCAAAGATTCGTCGTAGCCCGTCGACACGAGCCCGTGTTTCGCCGCGAATGCTTTGAGCTGGTCCCACGCCGGGTGAGTGCGCACCTCGTCAACGCGCAAGCCGAAGGGCCCGTAGGGCACATGCACCGGAGGGTGAGCTTCTGCAGCCTCGGCCAAGCGCGGGAGCTCCTCACGGGTGGCCTTCCCAAGGGTCGTGAAGCGGGGCTCGACGATGGTGAGCAGAGCCGGAGGGAGACGACGACGAACTTCCAGCCGAAGCGCTTTCCCCTCGAGATAAGCATCTTGGGGTTCTGGAGGGTTCTGAAAAAAGGCCATCGGTTCCTCCGTAGCTGTGACGACTGGCCCTCGAGGGCGAGTGGACCAAACCTCCCTCTCACCTACGAGGTGACGTCCTCGACTGTGCCACGGCGCTGTCAGTCAGCTGACGCAGCTTCGTTCTCCATCGCGGCAACGCGTTGCGCGAGCCGCCACCGCTCGAGCGAGGCGCCTGCCTGCATCAGGAAGACGTCGAGCAACGCGAGGTCTATCTCCGGCATGTCGTCGCTGCCGTTATCCGCATAAAGGACCGCTTCGAGACCCTGCGCCGAGAACACGGGTGCAGCGAACACCATCGAGGGGCGCACCGTGCCGAGCGCCGCCAACAAAGCTTCATTCGCAGGGAGCGGCACGTACGGGCCGATGACGCCCTGCGCTTCACGGACGCAACGACGGAAGAGGTTGTCTTGGTCGAAGCGCAGTCTCACCTTGTGGATAGCCCGGCCTGCATCCTCCGCCGTTAGCCCGTAAGCGCCGAGGCCGACGAACTCCATGGTGTCTTCGCGCACTTCGAGCAATGCCGCGCGGGAGAAGAATGCAGCAACGAAGCGCAAGACGAGCAAAGGGATCTCGCCCTCGAAACTAGCGGCATTCATCTCGCCGAGGAGAGCCTTCATGCCTCGAAGGCTCCCTTCGGCATCGACGACGGCATTCTCTTGACGCTCCCATTCATCCACATCGTCGAGCAGCTCGTCACGCAGACGATCGAGGAGGTCGGAGGGTCTCTCGGGCAGGGGGGACCGTCCAAGCCGGGTAAAGATAGGGGCGAGAAGCCTGCGCCAAGCCAGCTCTGGTGCGCGCCCCGCATCGACCCGCAGGGAGGCGCCGGCCGCGCCGAGTTCGGCGGCGCGGAGCATGGCGTCGTCATGCGCTTCCTCGAGGGCCAAGTAGACGCGCGACGCACAGCCTCGGAGTTGGGCCCCGCGCACAACCTCGAGGCCCCCCAAGAAACCGCGCCCACTGGCCCGGGGCATCTGCAGATCGACCACCATCAGGGAGGTCTCGTCGTCGGCCAGGATGTCGAGGGCATCGAGTCCTTCCCGGGCATTCACCGTGCCGACGCAGCGAACGCGCACTCGACGCGCTAATTGTTCCACCCCATCGCGGAACTCAGCGTCGGGGCTTACAACGTACACGATGGGGAGGTCTGTAGCTTCCCGAAGCTCCGCTGCATCGATGCTTTCCTCGTCGTCAGTACCAGCGTTTCCGTCAACTCCAGGCGTCTGTGGAGCTGGTGCTGCAGCGACGCGGAAGAGAGGCGAAAGCAACAACGTGTCACCGAGCCGGTCACGCCCGACCTGTTCCGGTTTTTCCGCGTCGAAGGCGAACGACCCGCGTGACTCCCGCCGCAGCGCCCGAACGGCATCATCGATGCCTCGCAGGATGGCGGCATCGATCAGGCGCAGCCGCATTGCGCCCTCTTCGCCGTCCCCGAAAAGTTGTTGCTGCAGCTCAAGCACAGACAGTTCAAGCGTCGCCGGGTCTGCAATCTCCCCCGCCTGCAGTGCCCCTGCCTTCACCAAATGCGCAGCAAGGGTAGGGGCGGGCGGGCCTCTGCGTACGCCATAGAGGCGGCCCGCCTGGTACAGCAACTCCGCATGGCCAGACTGGGTCTTCAGCCAGAGTACGCCCGACCGCTTCGAGAGAGTGACGACGCGCATCACCTCCTCGGGCCCGAGGTCCTCCAGACTTCCTGCCAATCGACGGCTCATTCCCTCGCATCCTCGCGCAGATGGGTCACCAAACGCCAGTAATGGGACATGTGGGGCGGCGCAGGTGGGCCCTTCGACCCCACCCCGTCCCCACGCCGCAGGGGGTGCGCTGGTAGGGAGGCGAAGCCGACCGCTCTACCGGCGTTTTTGGGTGGGGGGCCCGAACGCGCCGGGTGCGCTTTGGTGTGTCGCCGGGCTTGACCTTCGATGCGCGCGGTCGTACGCACCTCCTACGTCGCCGGAGTGATGGAATTGGTAGACGTGCCGGACTCAAAATCCGGTGCCCGCAAGGGCGTGCGGGTTCGAGTCCCGCCTCCGGCACCATCCTTCTCGTTGAAGTGACGCAACGGCGACGTCCACCAAGAGCGCTTCAGGCTGTGCGCGTCGCAATGTCTGCGAGCCAAGCTGCAACGAAGAGCTCGTCGATCGTGCAGCTGCGTCGCTGGCGGCCTCATTGCATTCCCTTTTGCTCGACGTGCGCTCAGCGCGCGCGGGCAGGAGGATACCGATGGGAGCACCGACGCGTAACAGGTGGCAAGGCGGGGCGGTGGGCACGGTCCTTTGGCTGGTGGGCTGCGGCGGCGCGCCCTCGGGGGAGTCCCCGCAACTGCAAACGGCGGTGCCGCAGGAGGTGCTGCTCCGCTTAGATGAGGGGCCCGAAGGCCTCCCGCTCGATGGCCTCGTCGCCTTAGACGATCGCATTTTACTCCATGAGTGGGTCCCCTTGGGAAACGGCTGGTGGCGGGTGCGGTATCACGACGAGGAATCCCCGCATGCCGTGGCGAGGGTTGCCGG
>JBMTAX010000033.1:0-13973 GCA_049429145.1 Myxococcota bacterium | reverse complement strand
GTTGACGTCGCTTGCGGGGTCACTGACTCTGCGCTGCGTTCTTGCTCTGCCCGCATTCCGAGGCCGACCACGGTGATCGCGAGGGCGATCAGCACCGCAATGCCCATCGCACCAAAGACGATGCGTGCCGCGGCGCGCGCGTGGCGCGACGCATCCTCGGGAGGCGTCGAGGCAGGAGCGGGGGAACCGACGCTCACAACAGGGCCCTCAGGCAAATAGCGCCCAGCCCCGCGAGGAGCATGCGGTACGCGTCGCCGAGGCAAGGGCTTGGGTGTCGTCGGGATTGCACGCGCATCTGGCGTTGCAGTCTAGTCCTGCGCATCGATGTCGTCGATGCCGAGTTCTTGCGGCCTGGGTCTAGCGAAGTGATCTCGGGCTCGCGGCAGTCGTTCCAGCTGGACTACAACACCACAAGGGCCTCGACAGCGAGCCCCTCTCGCAGCAGTGTCCCTCATCCCCAGCAGGGGTTGTCCAGAAAGGCCGAGCGCACATGCGGTTCTTTGTCGTCGTAGGTCTCGGACAGTTCGGTCGCCACACGGCCATCTCCCTCCAAGAAGGGGGCGGTGACGTGCTTGCCATCGATCGCGATGAGAGACGCGTCGAGGAGGTGAAAGACCGAGTCGGCCAAGCGGTGTGCATGGATGCCACCGATATGGGAGCCCTGCGCGCCGTGGGTTGTGCAAAGGCCCAAGCTGCGATCCTGGCGCTGGGGGAAAAAGACCTGGAGAACAGCATCCTGACCACCGCAGCACTCAGCGACATCGGGGTCGGCAACATCGTTGTGCGCGCCGCGAATGAACTGCACGGACGTATTTTGTCGCGCATGGGGGCCACCCGCATCGTGTACCCAGAGAAGCAGATGGGCGAGCACATCGCCAAGTCGATCTTGATGAGCGGTGTCATCGACCAGGTGACACTGTCGACGGGCCAGACCGTGGCCCAGGTGCTCGTACGACGAGACCTTATCGGCAAGACCTTGAAAGAGGCTCAGCTGCGCGCGCGATACCACATCAATGTCATCGGCATTCAGCGGCGGATGCGGCATGTCGACGACACAGGGGAGACCCAAACCGAACTCTCGCTGGAGAGCGTACCCGGTCCCGACGAGGTCCTGGGGGAAGACGACGTCCTCATCGTGGTGGGTACCCAAGCCCAAATCGAGCTCGTCGCGCGGAAGGACTGAGCGGTGGCAGAACCTCGTTCCGGTGAGAGCACACCCGGTCTTTCTACCGTCGGCCTCGGCACTCCTGGGCGCGGCGGCGATGTAGAGCGCATCGAGCGCGGCCTGTCCATGAAGGCCCGTGCGCGGGTGATGATCTCCACGGCCTTCTTGCTCGCTCTACCGGCGCTGTTGTTCGGTGCGTTGCGCGCTTCGGTGGCTACTGACGACGTGCGGACCTTTACCCAAGCGACCCAAACCGCAGACGTCGCCCACGTTTTCGAACTTCGGGTGCAGGCGACTCGAGCGGCGCTCTGGGCCTTCGAGGCCGAGCGCAACGTCGATACCGGACGTCGACTTCGTACCGCTCTGGACGCCATCTCCCGATCGGTGATCGAACTCGACCAGCAGCTCATCTCCTTGCGAGACAGCGCTGTGTTTGCGGACGTACTCGCTTCGTGGCGGGCAGAGCTGAGCCAAGGCCCCGACGTCGAGACGAGTACGCCCCTGTCCGAGATGCGCGCTGCAGTGGGACGCGTGCGCCGGAACGTCGACCCACTCATCGATGACCGCGACCAAGCCTCTGATACTGCGGCGCTTCGTCGTGCGCACGTCACCCTCGAGACGCTGTCGCGCGATGCGGCGACGCTCGTCAGGAGCGCGAGGACGTTGACCCAGACACATGCGAAGCTGGTCGACAGGGCCGTCTCCCTCGTCGGGCGTGACCAAGTGGTCTTATTCCTCTTGCTGCTCTTCGCAGCTCCCCTCCTCGTCGGCTTTGGCCCCGGCTGGATGATCGCGCCGTTGGTGCGCCTGCGCGGTGTTTCACAGCGGATCGAGCGAGGGCGGGTGCGGGAGATCGTACCGAGCGGTGATGACGAGGTCGGTGATGTCACCCGCGCCCTGCGTAGTGCCCTGAGTCGGCTCGACGAAGCCGACCGTATGCGGCGAGCCAAAATCTTTGAACTCCGACGCGTGCTGCGCGCTGTGATCGCCCCGCTCAGCGAATGCATCATCATCGTAGGGCGCGGCGGAAAGGTCGATTACGTGAACGGTGCGGCTTCCTCGCTGCTCGGGCGCGAGAGCCACAACATCGAAAACCTGCTCCTCGAGGAGCTGATGCATTCCCCAGAGCTGATGGAAGCGATCCGAAAGGCCCGGGAGGGCGATATCGAAGAGAAGGGTGTCGCAGTGATGGTGGAGACCGAGGTGCGGGTGGAGAGGCTGCACGCCAACCTCACCCCGGTGCGAAACCAAGACGGTTTGGTCACCCGTGTCGTCTTGGTGCTGCGTCGATGAAGGGGCAGGTGCATCGCTCCATCTTGGTGGTGCTCTGCATGGTGGTGCTGAGTACCATCACTTCTCTCGTGGTTCACGCGCAGGGACTCGCAGCTGCTGGCATCGTCGCTTCGACGACGACACCCGAAGTCCCCTCGGAGGGCGTCTTCGTGGAGGCAGCCGAGTTCCCCGGGCGTGTGTATTTTCGAGAGGAGACACTGCGGTCGTTCCTACGCATCCCTGTCCCGGGCCCCCTCGACACCGTCGCCATCGAGCAGGATCGCGCTGAGATCGAGTTTCGCTACCGGGAACGCGGCTTCCTCAAGGCCAGGGTGGAGTGGCGCGTTTGGGCGGGAAGCGGCCCCAAGTCTGTCGTCGTGGCCTTCCTCATCGAGGCTGGAGACCGCGCAGACCTGCTCGCGGTGGACGTGGTGGGGAATGACGCCGTAAGCGATGACGAGCTGCGTGAAGGTTTTTTTTCCCGCGCACCCGAACCGCTCGGCGCACTTACCCGCGCGGGGTTTTTCCACCGTCCCTACCTCGACCAGGATGGTCAGCGTCTCATTGCAAACTACTACCAGCGTGGTTTTCTCGAAGCTCGGGTGACACGTACCGAGGTAACCGCGACGACGGACCTCGACGGCCTCTATGTCACCCTGCACGTGCATGAGGGGCCGCGCTACCTCGTCGGCAAGGTGAGCTTCATCGGAGATCTCCCGTCGGGGGAGACGAGCGAGACCCTCCTCGCCAAACTCGAACTGTCGGAAGGGGCGGTGGCTGACCTCGTGC
Source organism: Myxococcota bacterium (assembly GCA_049429145.1). GTDB lineage: Bacteria > Myxococcota > UBA727 > UBA727 > CAYLZW01 > JBMTAX01. Next base: position 10,747 of record JBMTAX010000033.1, on the reverse strand, counting down.
GTTTGCAGCGCGCCGTAGACGCCTTGCTCGATCCACTGCGCGAGGAGGGTTTCCCATTTGCGCGCGCGGAGCAGCAGGTGGTGGCCGCAGACGTCGTCGAGGAGGGGGAACCGACGGTCTCGCTGCTCTATCAAGTGCATGCAGGACCACAGGCCCAGGTGCGCGAGGTCCTAGTGCAGGGCAACACGGGGACACTTGATCACGTCGTGCGGCGAGACGTCACCATCACGCCGGGGCAAACCTATTCATTGTCGTCATTGAGAGAGACCGAGCGACGACTTCTCGGCACCGGTTTCTTCTCGAAAGTCACTGCGCGCCCGGTGGCAGTGAACAGCCGCAGCGACGTTGTGGATGTCGAGGTGACTGTCACTGAGCAGCAGACCTGGCTCGCGAGTCTCGCCCCCGCGTGGGGAGGTCAGCTCGAAGGGCTCGTCGGAATCGTGTTGCTCGCCGATCGAAACTTGTTGGGTACCGGCGTCTATGGCTCGGTGCAGGGCGTGTTCTCCGGTTTACGTCAGCTCTTCGACGTGCAGCTGGTCGAGCCCCGCCTCTTCGGTTCTCGCCACAGGCTATCGCTGTCCGGCCACCGTCGGGAGATCGGATATCTTGATTTCAGAACCCGCGCAGAGGGGGGCGGCGCCGTGGGATTGGTCTCGCCGCTCGGCGCGGGATTTGCGTTGACCATGAATACACTCGTCGAGTTCGGCGGCGTGGTACCTCAGGGGGAGGACATCCCTCTCGAGACGCCGCTGTTTCCTCGCTCAGTCCTTCGCAACCAGCTGCAGCTCGGAGCGCTCTACGACCGGCGCGACAGTGTGCTCTCCCCGCGCAATGGTCTTCTCGTCTCCTTGTCGACTGGTTACGCCGGGCCCTACACCTTGTCAGGGGTCGAGGCCCTCGAGACGCGGGGGAACCTCCGCCTCTTCTGGACGCCATTGTTCGGCATCACCTTGAAGAGCAACACGACCGTGGCTCTGGTGACCAGCCCGGGGGGGAACGACGTTCCCGTCACTGATCGTCTCTTCCTCGGTGGCTTTGGTTCCCTGCGAGGTTTCGCGATTCGCACGATCGGACCGCGGCGACCGGTATTGTTTGAGGGCGGTGCAAGGCGCGAAGTGCGGGTAGGAGGCGTATTCTCGCTCCTCCAAAACAGCGAACTCGAGTTTCCTCTTTTGCCCGGTTTCCCCTTGCGGGGATTCCTATTTCTGGACGCCGGCAATGCGTTTGACGACGAGGAGAACTGGTTTTCCGACGCCATCCAGCGCGGACCTTTGGTGCTACCCTTTGGGCTCGGGGCTTCCTCGCTGGTGGCAGGCCTGCATCTCTCGACCGGGTTCGGCCTCGTACTCGAAACGCCTGTGCTGCCCTTGCGCTTCGAGTGGGGCGTCCCTCTGAACAAGCGCCCTGGGCTCGATCGCGACGTTGATTTCTTCTTCGGCATCGGGTCGGCATTCTGAAGCCACCAGGGCGGGGGCGAATCGGCATAGGTCGAAGGTCGCTCCCAGGTTCGTTTCACCAATGGGTCAGTGACCAGAGCCTGCCTTCATCGAGCGGTCCTAAGCCAGGGTCCCACCCGAGGATGCTGGCTCGGCAGAGAGCCGTTGGAGTGAGTCCTTGCCGCCGCCCGCCGTTGGGGCGCGATTTACGCGCGACGGACATGCGACTGCCGCCGTGTGGCGGCCGTCTTCCGAACTGTCCCTCGCTGGCAGACTCCCCGCGCAAAGCCTACTGTTCAGAAGTTCTCACCCCGATGGGTGCGTCGAGGAGGGGCTTCATGGCGGACCAGCATAGACGCATTGAACCTCGGGGGATCGTCGGCTCCGGCATGCTCAACGACCCCGAGCGCATCGAGCAACTGGAGCACGAGCGTGCACGCCACGAGCGAGGGTGGCGCGATGCTCCCCAAAGGCGCTTTGGCGAGATCCTGCGCGATCCATTCGTCTCAGAGCAGCGAGGAGACGACGCGCGGCAAACTCGACGAGAACCTGGCAGGGAGGGCGACGATGCCGAGGGAAACAACACGGAAGGGGGCGATGAAGCTGACGAGGCGCGCACAAAGGCATCGTTGCCCCGCGTTCCCCCTGATCCCCGTGCCGCGCGCCTGCACGCCAGCCTACGCAAGGAAACCGAGGGCAAGTGACGACGTCAGGACGGTGGGGAGTGCCGCACCCCACGAGACGGACTGCTGATGAGGATCGGCTACCTCTGCATGCAGGGTGAGTTTTCGGTGAAGCCCCTCTCGGCGCTGCTTCGGGCCGGACATGACGTGCGCTTTGTCATGCGACCGCTTCCCAGGAGCTTCCGACGTTTTCCCGTCCTGCATCGCGTATCGGAAGATCCCCTAGAACGCCAAGCCACCGACGAGGCCTGTGCGCATGAGCCCTTCGTCGTCGCAGGAGAGGCCGGGATACCTCGCTATCTCGTCGGCGATGCGAGTGCACAGGAGGCCATTCAACTCTACCAGGCGGAGAAAATCGACCTCATCGTCGTCGCCTTCTTCAACCAGTTGCTCAGTATCGAGGCATTATCCGTCACTCGCTTCGGTGGTGTGAACGCACATCCTTCGTTGCTTCCGGAGCTCCGAGGCGCAGCACCCCTCTTCTGGACCTACTACGACGGGAGAGGTCGCAGCGGTGTCACGGTGCACCAAATCGCAGCCGGCGAGGACGATGGGGCGGTGTTCGAGCAATTCGACCATCCCGTGCCCTTCGGTTCTCGAGCAGAGGATCTGCTGTCGACGATGGCCGACGCGGCTGCGCAGGGGGTCGAACTCGCGTTGCGACAGATTGCGGCGGGGCAGGGTCCTCGGTTCGCGCAGGACGAGGCCTGTGTCAGCCGGGCACCTCGACCACACCCCGCAGACACGCTTCTGCAGCCTGCCTGGGGAGCGCGTCGCATCTTTCATTTCGTACGAGGGGTCGGTCGAATGTATCCACTCAAGGTCTTGCTCCACGACACCGCGTATCGCTGCATCGATGCCGTCGCGTTCGATGAGGGCCGTCGTATGCCTGCTGAGTGGGGTCTGGTCGGGGACTCTCTCGTGCTTGGCTGCGTCGACGGAGCCGTCACCTTGCAGGTCACTCCAGAAGAGAGCTGAGCTTCGGCTGACTCAGTGCTTCTTGCCTTGTTCAGGGGAGAGGTGACGCAGGCTGTCCTCGAGCTTCATGTACCAAGCGCCGTCCGGCGTCTCTTGGTGGAAGTAGAACATCATCTCCTGATCACGCAGGTTTCCCTGCAGCAACTCTTTGACCTTTACGCGCGCCCTCACCCGCCCACGTCGTCCAGTGGAGTCGATGTCCGCGGCGATGATCTCCCACGACATGATGTCGAGGGCCTCTGGTTTCACCGTGAACAGGCGTTGTAACAAAAACGGGATGTCCACTTCGTCACGGAGCTCCGGGGCGTGGTACCGCGCTGCCGACTTGAAGTCTTTGTACTGAATGTCCTCGAGGAACGAGTCGACTTGGCGCCGAATATCCCCTCGCGCTCCGCCGAGCTCGATCCCAGGAGTCGGGAACACCCCGCCAGAAAAGTGGGCCGCACCGACGTACGCGCCGCCCGCGATCAGCACCAACAGCAAAGCAATCGCCATTCGTTTCATCTGCTCTCCCTGCAGCGCGACCTCTGCGGTTTTTTCCACCCCGAGCGGCCGCCGCGGCCCCTGAGAAAGTGTAACGCGATGTACTGGTCTTGTCGGCCATCGCAAGGGTTGCAGTCCTGCTGCGGCCTATTCGTCAGGCTGGTTCTCGACGCGGCATCATCGCCACCACAGCGAGCATCAGGAAGACGAGCGCGAGGATCGCGAGGAAGAGCAGGGCGCCCACGACGGAAAACCAATTGGGTGCCGTCGCTGCGCATTCCTCGAACACTTCAAACGACCAGCGTACCGGCATCGCTTTTTCGATGAAGCGGACGAGGTCGCCGAAACGCTCCTCGGGGATGGCAAACTTCGAGAAGAGGATCTGGGGCAACAGCAGCAACGGCACGGCACCCACCGCCCGCTCCTGCCGCGACGACATCGCTGACACGATGAGTCCGAGGCCGGTGCCCGCGACAGCGCCGAGGAACAACGCAAGCAGCTGGAAGACCATCGGCCCTCGAATACCGATTTTCCACTCTACCGAGAACTGCAACAGGACGACCTGCGCCAGCGACAGCCCCGCGAGGACCCGCGCTTTGGACAGGACGTAGGCACCCATGGAGAGCCCGAAAAAGCGCTCGCGTTCGACGATGGCTCGCTCTTTCACGATTTCGCGACAGGCATTGATGCAACCGAACCAAACGGCACTGAGCGACAAAACAAAATAGAGTGTGGGGGTGTCGGTCTCGACAGAACCCCATACGAGAGTGCAGAGCCAACCGATGAAGGGCGCCTGGAGTACGAGGAAGAGTGTCGTCGACCAATCGCCGAGCAGACAATCGCGGTAGCGCGCACTCAGGACTGCTGACTGTCGTCGCAGCTCCACGATGGTACTCATCGCGCGCCTCCACGAAAGCCATCTCCCCACGCCTCTGCGGGGCGCTTGGCGAGGATGTCGAAAATCTCTCCGTGGTCCTTCACACCGAAATACAGGTGGGCCTCCTCAGGGCTGCCGAAGAAGGCCATTCGGCCTTTGACGATGACGAGAAGGCGATGACACTGCGATAGACTTTGCATTGCGTGCGTGGCGACGAGAACGATTCGACCGTCTTCTGCCAACGTCCGAAACAGTCCCATCATCTTGCTCTCGAGCCCAGGGTCGAGTCCGCTGGTCGGCTCGTCGAGGATCAAGAGCCCGGGGCTCGTCAGCAACTCGAGGGCAACGCTCACGCGCTTCCGCTGCCCACCCGACAATTTGCTGATACGGGTCTCACGTCTCTCTTCTAGGCCGACCTGACGGATGGCTTTCTCGACGACGCTGCTCCTCTCGGGACCCATCGCCGCAGGCATTCGCAGCGCTGCGGCGTAACGCAGCTCCTGCTCGACGGTGAGCGTGCGGTGGAGGGCGTCGTCTTGCGGAACGTAGCCAATGGGCCCGCTGCGGTCGAGTGAGCCGCCGCCTAGCAGTACGGTGCCCGTCGAGGGTTGTCTGAGTCCGAGCAGCACCTTGAACAGAGTGCTCTTCCCTGCACCCGACGGGCCGATGACGCCACACAGCTCTCCCTCGGCGAGGCTGAGTCCAAGGTTATGCAGAATACGCAGCCGACCCGCGTCGACGCACACCCGGCTCAGAGTGAGCGCACGGCGAGCAGACAAAGGCTTGGGGAGCGGCGCCGCCGTTTCGATCATGACTAAGCGCAGCATAGCGCGAACAGCGCATGGGCCGGTGTGTCAGCTGTGCTCGGCCCGTTGCAGCGCGCGCCACTGGGACTCGAGCCTACCTTCGAGAGAGAGGTGGTCGAGGAAACCGAGCTCGTGGAGCTCGGGGAGAGCGAGGTGCAGCAGGATGATGTCCTTGACGCGCTCGTTGTAGGCACGCACCGTGTTCTCGACGAGCGAACGCACACTCCCAGGGACGTCGTCTATGGTCACGAGGCGGTGCGAACGGCATCCCTTCGCAAGAAATACTCGGCCACGCAGCGCGTCTAGGGCATAGGGATAGCGAGCGCATGACAGCGGCCAACCGGGCCACGCACCGCAGTGCCGGTCCTCGGTGAGCAGAGCGCAAGTACCCGTCCCGTCTCGTCGCAACACAGGGAAGACCCGATGAAACACGCTCACATCCGCTTCCCACCGGGCCCATGTGGGAGCCGGCTTCGTAGACGCTGGGCGCTCTTTGGCGATGTACCCTTCGAGACCGCGGTCGCACAACGCAGCGATGTCACTAAGCCGCAGGGAGACGATGGCGTTCGGTCCAGTGCAGCAGAGCTCGACGCAACTCTCGCAGTCGGGCAACAGGCCCGCCGGGACCTCGATTTTCATCGCTCCGACACGCAGAAAGCGCAGCTCATACCGACGACGAAGGTCGAACCACGACCACAGGTGCCGGGGCGAGTGAAGGCGATATCGCGTCGCGCGCCAGAGCTCCTCGAGAGCCCGTTCCCGCGGCCCCGGCTCGTAAGCAGGCGCCCTCGTCACGGGCACTCACCCGGAGGGGCACTCTGCTCGTCATCGTGTCTCGGCCAGTGTTGCAGGTGTGCTGTGTCACCGCGGCGCTCGAACTCACGGAACTCCAACGCAGAAAGCCGCGTGCCGCGCTCGAGAGACAGCAACCCGTCATGGGCTCTGCGGTCACGCTTCAGGGCTTGCACATAGCGCAGCCCTCCGGCGCCGCAGACGGGCAGCCGCACACGCCCTTTTTCTTTACGCGGCTCCCCAAGGACCAGGAGACCGTCCTGCGCTGGTTGGTCGAGGTGACGCCAAAGGTCGAGGTGGCTGAAGGCCATCTCCTGGGGGTCTCGGCCCGTCGCGGCGGCGAAGAGCCCAAGACGCTCTGTCAGCCGTCTAGGTGCGCGCAGGTGGCACCAATCGCGGGCCCGCTCCAGGGCTGGGCAGGGCTCTTCATGCGGGCAAGGGGCGGCGACGTGCCATCCCGCTTCGAGGGCAGCCTTGCGTAGCTCCTGCAGCCGGCGTGCGCGACGATAGTCGCCGGCGTCGACCAGAAAAAACCGATTCGCTGACGGCGCAGTCCGCAATAAGAGTTGCCAGTGGGCCCCGCCGTCGTCGTGAGTGGCCAGCTCCCCGAGGGTGAATGCAGAGGCAACCGTAGTCTCGTGATGCCACGGTGTCGCAGTCTCGACGGTGGTGCAGTGCGTTTCGATTTGTATTTTCCCCGGAACGCGTGCGAGCAGCCGACGCGCCACCTCGAGGGCGTGGGGGTCGTGGTCGATCAGGGTCAGATGCGCGGTACCCGCGAGGGCGAAGGCAAGGCTGAGCGCTCCTGTGCCCGCGCCGAGGTCGATGATTCGCTCGGGCACGGGCCCGCCCCCAAGGGACGCCGACACGGCTGCGAGGGTTCGGGGCGCGAAGTATGCGAGGTAGGCGTAGGGGACGTCGTCTTTCGCGGCCGGGGTCAGAGAGCGCTGCTCCTCGGTGAAGCCGAGTGAAAGACTTTGGGCCCGCGAGACGAGGCCCATATCTTGGGCCCAGCCAGGCCGCTCCTCGTCGAGCATGGCTTCGAGCAGCGTGAGGCCCGCAGCGGTGATCGATGCCGCGTCGATCCCCATCAATCGATACCCGCGAGGAAATGCGCTGCGCCCTCTCTCACCAGGACATCTCCTTGAGGTCGGAGGCTACCTCGAAGGGGGCCCCGGTCTTCACGCGAATTTCCTCGAGACCCACACCTGGTGCGTGCTCGACCAAAGTCATCCCTTGCCCGCGTGCGACGCGGAAGACCCCGAGGTCCGTGACGATGAGGTCGACGCAGGCCACCCCGGTGAGTGGCAGCGTGCAGCGTTCTACGAGCTTGCTACTGCCATCTTTGCTCGTGTGCTCCATCGCAACGACGACACGCGGGGATCCTGCGACGAGATCCATCGCCCCGCCCATTCCCTTCACCATTTTCCCGGGCACCATCCAGTTGGCGATGTCTCCTCGGTGGGAGACCTCCATGGCACCGAGCACCGTGAGGTCGACGTGGCCTCCGCGGATCATGGCGAAGGAGTCGGCCGACGAGAAGAAGGCGGTCCCAGGCAGTTCAGTGACGGTCTGCTTTCCGGCGTTGATGAGGTCAGGGTCTTCGTCGCCTTCGTAGGGGAACGGTCCGACGCCGAGCATGCCGTTCTCGCTCTGTAGCACGACGTCGATACCGGCTGGAACGTGATTGGCCACTAACGTCGGCATACCGATGCCAAGGTTGACGTAATAGCCATCACAGAGCTCTTGTGCGACGCGCCGGACGATTTGTTCGCGGGTCAATGCCATCTCCAGACCTCCCTCTCACTGCGCCGGCCGCGGCCGAGTGGTCCGCTGCTCGATGGCTTTCTCATAGTGGCTACCCTGTACGAGGCGCTTTACGTACACGCCAGGCACGTGCACATGGTCTGCGTCAATGGTGCCTGGCTCGACGATGTGTTCCGCCTCGACGATGGTGACCTTCGCCGCCGTACACATCATCGGGCTGAAGTTGCGAGCGGTCTTGCGGAACACCAAGTTCCCCTGGGTGTCGGCCAGGTATGCCCGCACGATGCAGAAGTCCGCAAAGAGCCCGGTCTCGAGCACGTACTCGCGTTCATCGAAGAAACGCGTCTCCTTGCGTGGAGAGGCTTTCACCACCTCGCCCTGGGCGTCGTAGCGCATCGGCAATCCGCCATCAGCCACCTGCGTGCCCACTCCTGTGGCCGTGTAAAACGCAGGAATGCCAGCACCGCCAGCACGAATACGTTCCGCCAACGTGCCTTGAGGAACTAACTCTACTTCGAGCTCCCCGGTCAGGTAGCGACGCTCGAACTCACGGTTTTCACCGACATAGCTCGAGACCATTTTTCGCACCTGCCCATTGGCGAGCAGCATGCCGAGGCCCTTGTCTGTCGTGCCACAATTGTTGGAGATGATGGTGAGGTCTTTCGTGCCCTGTTCGCGCAGCGCCGCGATGAGGTTCTCTGGATTCCCGCAGAGACCGAAGCCTCCCGCCATGAGCACGGCCCCGTCGGGGATGTCCGCGATGGCCTCGCGGGCAGAGGGAAAGAGCTTGTTCATGTTCCACCTCGCGTCCGTGCCTTCAGGACGCTCCACATACCGCCCCCTCGCTAGCGCCTCCCTCGGTCCTTCGTCAACCCTTGCGATGGTCGCCCTCGAGCGTTGGGGAACCGTCTCGGGGAGGCTTGAGCCCAAGATGGCCGACGTAGGCTGGACCGTTGACCCGGGCCTACGCCCCGAGGCACATTCCCCTGAAGCCCGCGAGCGAAGGACGCTGCCGCGGTCACGGTTTTTGCCGAGGGGTCTCCGATGCACATCGTCGCTTACGGCACCACGGACGTGGGACAGAAGCGGGACCACAACGAAGACTTCCTCCTCGTCGACGATCCGCTGGGTCTCTACGTGGTGTGCGACGGCATGGGGGGGCACGCCGCAGGGGAAGTGGCGAGCGAGCACGCCGCAACGACCGTGCGAAGGGTCGTCTCCGAGGGCCAAGACCACATCCGTGCCTTCCGTGAGAAGGACTCCCAAGAGACCCGTGAGAAGCTCGTCCATCTCATCGAGCAGGCGGTGCAACGGGCGTGCGGCGAAATTTTCCACATGGCCACCGCAGACAGCGGCAAGGCGGGCATGGGCACCACCCTGGTCATGATGCTCGTCGCCGGCGACAAGGGCCTTATGGCCCACGTAGGTGACAGCCGCCTCTACATGGTGCGGCAGGGCCAGATCCATCAACTCAGCGAAGACCACAGCTACTGCACGGAGATGATCAAGCGGGGCAAGATGACCCGCGAGCAGGCACGCAACAGCCCCTACTCCAACGTCATTACCCGCGCCGTCGGCATACAGGAGTCGGTGCAGGTCGACACTTTGCTCTTCGACGTCTTACCCGGGGATACCTTTCTCCTCTGCAGCGATGGCCTTCACGGTTACACCGAGGACCCGAATGAGCTCGCTGACCTCCTGAGCGCCGAAGATGCGGAAGGCATGCCGCAATCTCTCGTCGACCTCGCCAACGCACGCGGAGGCAAAGACAACATCACCGCGCTGGTCATTCGAGGGGTGAGCGACGCCCATGACCTCGTGCTCGAGCAGAAGCGCACCGAGGAGGTCAACCTCAAGCTCGATACACTCAAGAAGATCCCTATCTTCCGCTACCTCACCTACCAAGAGCTCGTGAAGGTGTTGAACATCACCTACCTCGTGAACCACGAGGCCGGCGCCACGATCCTGCGCGAGGGAGATAGCGGGGAGGAGCTCTACATCGTCCTCGCAGGCAAAGTCGCGGTCTCCAAAGGCGGGACAGAAATCGCCGAGCTACACGCCGGCGTGCACTTCGGTGAGATGGCGCTCGTCGATCAGAGTCCCCGGTCGGCGACCGTCACAGCCCGCGAGGCGACCCGCCTTCTCGTCGTGCAACGACGCAGCTTTTACACGCTGATCCGCAAAGAGCCCGTGCTCGCGGTAAAGCTCCTGTGGAGCTTCGTACAGGTCCTGAGTCGCCGCCTCCGCGATACCAATGACCAACTCTCTGGGGCACGGTCTGCGCTGGACTCGACCAAGGACGTGCCCTTCCTTGAGCCCGATGAATACACTTGATGTGAGCTGACGACGACCTGAGCGCTCTGGGAACTGGGCGCCGCTGATTGTACCGCCTCATCGCTTTGCTGTCCTAGAAGGAACGACGACGACCATGGTGACCCGCGAAGAAAAGACCCGCGTCAGTCAGGTCAGTCGCATCGCCGACAAGCGCCTCGGAGGCGTTGGCTGTTTTGTGCAAATCTACGGCAAGGATATCGGCCGCAAGTATCCCCTCGACAAGGCCCAGACCACCATAGGTCGCGGTCCCGACAACACCATTGTCATCGACATGGACAACGTGTCTCGCGCCCACTGCAAGGTTTTCTCTGGGCCGAGCGGTCACCAGGTCGAAGACATGGGCTCAACCAACGGCACGTTCGTCAACGACCACGAGATCAGTACCAAGCGTCAGCTCAATCACGGTGACCTCGTGAAAGTGGGCGGCGTCATCTTCAAGTTCATCGACGGCGACAACATCGAGCAGCTCTATTACGAGGAGATCTACCGCATGGCCATCGTCGATGGCCTCACCCAGGTCTTCAACAAGCGATACTTCCTCGAGTTTCTCGAGCGTGAGATGGCCCGCTGCCTCAGGTACGAGCGCCCCCT
>JBMTAX010000032.1:0-14045 GCA_049429145.1 Myxococcota bacterium | reverse complement strand
GCGCAATGCCGCGATCGGGGTGAGTGCGCGACGTAGCTATATCGACGGGGTGAGATGGATTCAGCGCCAAAATGGAGGTGCCGCCGAAGACGTCTTGCTCATCCCCACCTACTGGGACTGGCAGCTGAAGCTCGACTGGGATGTCACGGCGGGCCACGAGCTGGTCCTGTTCGCGTTCGGATCGGGCGACCGCGAGTTCTACGTGCGAGACGGTTCCGGTGCGGCCACGCCCTACGAGGAGATTCGTGACAGTGACTTTGCGCGCTTAGGTCTGCGCTACAGCCACATCCTCGGCGACGGCTTGTCTCATTCACTAACGCCGATGATCGGCTTCGAGCGGCGCCTGAAGGATGTGCAGGCCGGACTCGAACGACAAAGCCGCGATACTTTCGAGGCACAGCTTCGCGACGAGCTGACTTGGCGCGACGAACAGTCTCGGGTGGTCATCGGTGTCGACGCCACCACCCAGGTCGACCTCGTGAGCTTCGGAGGGCTATCGGCCCTACCCCCCGTCTGGCAGCTCCCGATCGTCGACACAGAAGGCGCTGTCCGCGACCTTCACCACAACGCCACTCTCCCTCGTGCCACCCTCGGCATGTACGGCGAAGGCACGTTCACACCGCTCGAGGGCTTGAGCTTCACCCCAGGACTGCGACTCGATGCCTATTGGGTGAACGATGAGCCGACGCTGTCGGTCGAACCCCGCGTTGCAGGAAGTTACCAAGTGCTCGACGGCGCATATGGGTTCACCGTCCGCGCCGGTGGCGGCGTTTTCGCCAGCCCGCCTAGCCCTGAGGACACGGCCGCGGCAGCACGCTTTGGTCGACGCCTCGAATCCTCGAGAGCGCTTCATTTACAAGGTGGTTTTGAGCAATTGCTCGGCAATGCTGGAGCCTTCAGCACCACCTTGTTCGCCGTGGAGCGCGACCACGTCCCCCTACGCGTCCCATCGTTCCCCAGCTCTCCTGAGCCTTTCGCCTCCCCCATCGCCGCCACGGGAAGTGCGCAATCAAGAGGTGTAGAGGTGCTTCTTCGCCTGCAAGCGAGCGCAGAGACCTTCGGCTGGGCAAGCTACACTCTCGCTCGACACCAACTGCGTGACGGTCGAGGTCTAGGGGCCGAGTCCGCAGCCTATGCCTCCGAGGTCGATACCACCCACCTTGTCTCGTTTGTCGGACAGACTTCCCTAGGCGCAGGCTTTCGTTTTGGCGGCCGTTACCGCATTGCGACTGGCCAGCCCTACACACCGATCCTCGGAGGTGTCTTTGACGCCGATGGGGGTCGCTACTTGCCCGTCTATGCCCCGCGCAATGCTGCGCGACACGAGACCTTCCAGGCGGTCGATCTGCGCGTGGATTGGTCGGCTTTGTTGCCTTGGCTCGAGCTCGTGCTGTACGCAGACCTCGTCAATGCGCACTTCCTTCTCGATGGGCTGCTGGGCAACAATGCGACAGAGGATTTCATTTATTCCAGCGATTATTCCGCGTCGTCCGAGGTCAAGGGTCTCCCGCTGATTCCCACGCTCGGTGTCAAAGCCACGTTCTGAATGTAATGCGCAACCTCCGGCCTGCCCTCCTGCGACTCTCTGCCTGTTTTCCGGCGGTCCTGTGCTGTGGCGTCGCCCTACAGACGGGCTGCTCAGGGGCCACCAGCGACGGCGGCGCTCAGACTGCGCCCACACCTTCGACTGCGACGACAACGGCGCAACGCCCGGCTGAAAAGGGAGATGCGGCATCCGACTCCTCGCTCGTCGTAACCCCCCGCCCCGCGCTCCCACGTTCCGCCACCGCTGTACAGCGCCTAGCCCATGCAGCCCGCCTCGAAGCCCGCGGTGCCGATGTCGAAAATCCGTGCCTTGTCACTGACAGAGACCCCTGCCTCCAGACAGCCTTAGAGCCGTTCTTTCGGGCGCTCGATGACACGCAGACGCCTGCCCTGCGGCGCCGTGCCACGGTGTCGGTGTTCGGAAATTCCCTCATCGCAAGCGACCACATCATCGATGTATTCCGTGAGCGCTTTGTCGAACGCTTTGGGAATGGCGGGCGGGGTTTTGTACTCGTCGACCGCATGGCGCCCTACGGGCCACGCACCAGAACCGGCATCGCCAAGTCAACCCAATGGAATGCCCATAACTTCTCCATGGGCGACCGTGGTTCGCATCCCTTCGGTGTCTCTGGCGTCGTTCACGTCTCGAACACACGTGGCGCACGCACCCTCTGGCGGCTCAGCGGCGAGCGGCGAGCACGTATCTATGCGCACGATGACGCAGGGAGCCCCCCGCTCCAGATCACCCTCGATGGTCAACTGACGACCACCTTCCACCCCACACGAAAAGGAAACCTGGCCACCATCGACGTGGACATACCCCCGGAAGCGAGCCAGTTGGTGCTCGAGGCAGAGGGTGCAGGTGCCGCTGTCTATGGGGCGTTGCTCGAGGGTGAGGGTCCGGGGGTGAGCATCAATACCTATGGTGTACCCGCCGCTGGGGCCGCGCATTTCCTTGCCGCAGAAGGACCGTTCTTTGCCGATCAATTGCGAGCACAGGATCCTGCGCTTGTCGTCGTGATGCTGGGTGGAAATGAGACAAAACGCCTGCACTGGAAAAAGCGAAGTCGAGACGAAGTGGAGCAGTCTTTCGTCGCACTGCTCGCACTGCTGCAAAGAACAGTACCGCGCGCGGCGTGCCTCGCTGTCAGTCCCATCGATGCGGTGCACGGTGGTCAAGAGAAGAGCTGGCAACCACGGGCTCAGCTGAGCTGGGTCATCGACATGCAGCGACGTGTCGCGGCCGCAGCAGGCTGCGCATATTTTGATTTGTATCGGGCCATGGGCGGCGAGGGCTCATTGAAGCGATTCCACGATGCGGGTTTTTTGCACGACGACATGGTGCACCCGAAGAGCGGTGGCCTCGATATTCTGGGCGAACTTATGGCAGACGCGCTATTGCGGGCGTACGAAGGGACCCCTCGGGTGGACCCCACCGTCGTCAATGCAGGCACCCTGGCGGTGGAACCGCCGAGTGGTGCGACCAGCGATGGCTGAACGGCACCAATCTCGTTAACGAGACCGACGTGCGCGAGCGCCACAACCGGGTCAAGATGACATGCCCCGTTGGTGCCCCAAGGCATTCCCCGGCGTAATCCCACCGCTGACCGAGTCGGCGTTTGCTGAAGCTGGCCCATTCTTCGCAGTCGGAGGGCACCCCTCGCTCACACTCCTCATTTTCAGGAGGGCCCATGTTCCTTACCCTGGGCAAGGCCGCCCACTGCGGCGCGCTTCTTCTCCTCACCACCGGCACCGCACATTCATCGGCGCCGGGCTCGACAGAAGGGAATCATGGTGCCTCGTCGTTGCCCGTAAGCAACGTAGCTGCCGCATCCCAAAACCCCGTCGCGGATCTCGCAAGCCTGCCATTCCAACTGAATCTGCAATATGGCGTTGGTCCCGAGGAGGGCTTCGCCCCCCTTCTGAATATTCAACCCGTCCTTCCGGTACGCCTGAGCCAGCGACTCCTCCTGATCACCCGTGCCATTGTCCCGCTGCTCGCTCTGCCCGCTCCTTCCTCTACGGCCGGCATCGGCGATCTGAATCTCTCCTGGTTCTTGAGCCCACCGTCCCTGGGCCCACTCACCCTGGGATTCGGCCCCGCCGTCATTCTGCCGACAGCCTCTTCTTCAGCCCTCGGCCGAGGTCTTCTCTTCGTCGGGGGCACGGGAGTAGGGGTACTGACCTTGGGACCTATCGTCGCTGGTGCGCTCGCAAGTCACTCGTATGCCATCCCGCAGATTCCTGACGAAGGTCTGGTGCAAAATTCAGCAATTCAGCCATTCCTCAATTGGAATGGCAACGATGGGTGGTTCCTTACCTCGTCTCCCTTGATCATCGCTTCTGCCACAGCCGGAGAAACTCCACAGTGGACTGTACCGATCGGGGGAGGCGCAGGACGTGTCTTTCGCTTGCTCGGGAGTCTCATGAGCGCGCAGATGGGTGGCTACTGGAATCTCGTGGCCCCTGCGTACGGTCCGCGCTGGAGCCTTCGGCTGAGCCTCGCCTTTCTCTTCCCCACAACAGCTCCTTCGGCCGCTCACACGCCTTGAGCCAATTCCTCTTTTGAATCAATACACACCATGATGAGTTCATTCCTCAACGATGCTCCCCTCGCTGTGCTCATTCTCGGAAATTTGTTACTTCTCTTCTTCGCTTTTGAACTTGGCCATCAATCCACCAAAAGACGGGCCAAGGTCACTGCTGCTCACGCAACTGCTGCTGAAGCAGGAACGCAATCGCTCCCAGATGCAAGTGCGCATGTGGGTGTATTGCTCGGCGCGCTACTTGGACTCTTGGGTCTCATGCTCGGCTTCAGCTTTCATATCTGCGAAGGCCGTTTTCAAACCCGCAAGCAACTGGTGCTCTCTGAAGCGAACACCATCGCCACGACCTACCTGCGCGCAGGAATTCTTCCCGAAGAGCTGAACGATTCCACCCGAGCGCTTCTTCTACGCTATCTGAAGTTGCGCACCAAGCCGCTCAGCCCTGCCACGGTCCCCCAAATCCTCGCAGAATCCGAATCTCTGCACCGCCAACTTTGGACCATTGCTGAGCAGGCCAGCCATCAAGACGTCGACAACACCCACACCCCGCTCTTTATCCAGTCCTTGAATGAATTGATCGACCGACATCAAGACCGTGTCACGGTGGGACTGCACCAAAGAATTCCCGGTGCCATCATCCTCACCCTCGCCTTGCTCGCCGCTCTTTCGGCTTTTGTTCTTGGCTATGGCACCGGCATGCTCCAGCGGAGACTATTCCCCCTCGCGATCGCTGTACTCGCAGCGGTATCACTGGTCATCTCCCTCATCATTGACCTCGACCGCCCTTGGCAGCAGATGTTTCGGGTCGGCCAAGATCCGATGATGGACACGGCCGCATCTCTGCATGCGCTCGAGACACCTCGGCACAAGTGAAGCGGGAAATGCCCGTACCTCAAACAAAGATAAGGGCCACCGCACCGAGGGCTGCCAGGAATCCCACAGGGAGCAACACCCAGAACAGCCAGGGGATCGCGACTTGCCCCCCGTCCATCAAATGCCATCGACGTACACTCAGGACCGAGTGACCATGTATCAATGCGCCTGTGGACACCAAAAGCAGCGCGATCACCCGCGCAACCCACAGGTCTTCCCTCTCCCAACCTATCTTCGCCAGCCCCAGTCCCCCTCCCAGATAGGCCAGCGTCGTGCGGAGCCACGCCGCGAATGTTCTCTCCCGCGCAAGGTCAGTGCGCTGACCTGCGAGGCTCGTCCTGGTCTTGGCGAGGCTGAGCGATGGCTGCACAGAACACCTCTCACGTCGTTGGCGTGCTCGATGACATCTGCTCGAGGCGCCGGCCCACAGACCGCATGACTGACGTTGCAGAAAGCGATCCGCTGACACTCCTCCCCGTGCCCTGCCTGCCGCTGCACGGCTTGCTCTACGTCGCTGGCAGGTATTCTGCCTCCTGACTTTCCAAGTGCGATCTCGCCTGCGCCTGCCACAGAGGGCGATGGGTGATAGACCGGGTCCAAGAACAGGTCGCCTGCAGGAGCAAGCTGCGATATGGCGGCCTTGGACCTAGAGGGCGGCGCCCTCCCCCGGAGCCGATGGTGTACCTGACTTCCTTCCGACCTCTCGCCTTGTTGATGCCAGGCCTCCTACTCCCAACAGCTTGCGCGCTTTTCCCACGGGCCCCCAATCCTCCTCCCGCAGATGAGACGACCGCGCCGACTTTTGGGCTTACACTCGACGAGACGAGCCTGCCCCCTCCGGTGAGGCTGCAGCCCAACGACCTCGAACCTGAGGTCAGTCCCTGTGTAGACCTCAACGCTCACGCCAATGCGCGCTGGCTGCGAGACAATCCGATTCCTGACGATCGGACTACCTGGGGTCCATTCGAGGTGCTGGATGAGCGGTCCAAAGCCATTCAGCTGCAACTCGCGCGGCAAGCAGCAGCACGGACGGACGCGCGGGGCGTGCTGAAGATCGTTGGCGATTTTTGGTCGACGGGCATCAACCAAACGCGCGCGAATGAGCTAGGGGTTTCACCGCTGGCAAGCCGCCTTGCGGCAATCGACGCCATCTCCTCCCGTGCAGCGCTAGCGGAGCATTTGCGACAAACCGCAGCTCGAGGGGAGTCGATTGTCTTCGATTTTAGCCCAGAGCCTGACTTTAAGGACTCCTCAGTTTACCTCGCCTACGCGACTCAGAGCGGCCTTGGGCTCCCGGACAAGACGTATTATTTCGATGAGGACAAGAAAGAGAAACGCGACGCGTATCTCGACCACATCGCGCAGATATTGGTCTTGTCCGGAACCGCCGTCGACGAAGCGGCGGCCCTCGCCAAAACGGTTCTCGACTTCGAGACTCGACTTGCGCAGGCGTCGCGCTCCCGAGAGGAGCTCTCGCGGGATGTAAGCCTCTGGTATCACCCGGTCACTGTGCAGGAAGCCGATGCGCTGGTACCCAACTTTCCGTGGTCGACATTCTTCACCTCACAGGGGGTACCGGTCCCAGAGCGATTTTCTCTCTCGATGCCAGAGTTTCACGCGGAAGTAGGGCGCATGATGGAAGAGGTGCCCCTGACGCACTGGCAGAACTACCTGCGCTTCCACACGCTCGACAGTGCCGCGCCCTACCTGTCGGATGAATTCGTCCAAGAGCACTTTCGGTTCTACCGGCAAGTGTTGCGTGGTCAGCGCGAAATGGAGTCCAGGGAGAAGCGCGTCCTGGCCACTATCAATCAAAATGCGGGTGAGGCCCTAGGGCAACTTTATGTCGAGGTGGCCTTCTCCTCAGCCGCTAAGGCCCGCATGAAGGCGCTGGTTCAACAACTGTCCTCGGCGCTGAAATCACGACTGGAGCAACTTCCGTGGATGGGGGACGAAACCCGTCGCAAGGCCCTCGAGAAGTGGGCGACCTTTACACCCAAGATCGGTTACCCCGACAAGTGGCGCGCTTGGGAAGGACTCGAAACCACGAGGGACAGTTATCTTGGCAATGTCCTCGCTGCACGACATTTCAACTACCGTTGGTCCATGAGTAAGATCGGAAAGCCCGTGGACCGAACCGAGTGGGGAATGAGCCCGCAGACCGTTAACGCCTATTACAATCCTCTGCAAAATGAGATTGTTTTTCCGGCGGCGATACTGCAACCACCCTTTTTCGACCTCGAAGCTGAGGACGCCATCAATTATGGCGGTATCGGTGCCGTAATCGGCCATGAAATGCTCCATGGCTACGATGATCAGGGAAGTAGATTCGGGCCGTCGGGCAACTTTGAACTGTGGTGGCAGCCGGAAGATTCTCAGCGATTTGCCGATCGCACGTCCCGACTTGTCGAGCAGTTTGATGCATACGAGGTCGTCGGGGCCGGACGGGTCAACGGCAAGCTCACCCTCGGGGAGAACATCGCGGACCTAGGCGGCCTCTCCGTCGCCTACGACGCGTTCCTCGCCGCCGAAGGGGCGGCCTCCAAGGGCGACGCTCTTCAGCAGCGGAGACGCTTCTTCCTGAATTGGGCCACCGTATGGCGCCGAAGCTTCACCCCCGAAGAGATGAAGGTTCGTCTTGCAACCGATTCACACGCACCCGCCCATCTGCGGGCGGTTGGTGCGCCTTCGAACCTGACGGCGTTTGCCGAGGCCTTCGAATGTGCTCCGGAATCACCGATGGTGCGGGGAAACGATCTACAGATAGTGATCTGGTAAAGCGTTCCGGGACGTAGCATGCTGAGGCGAAAAGCCTCTTCAGCGGGTTTTCGTCCTGCCTGCGTTCTTGGGTGGGGGGCCCCGGACGAGCTTTGCTCGACGGGGGGAGGGTCTGGCAACAGACCCTCCGGCAGAACGAGCCGGGTGCGCAAATCGACGAATGTCGATTTTGCCTCACCCTGGTAGGCGCAGCGCCGTTCGCGTCGAGAAAAGAGATCCATGGCCAGCGACCGGGTCCCTAGAACCTTGATGGGAGAGGTGGCTGTCCCCATGGTATTCTCCAGTGGTGATGTTGACTGACGACAACGTAATCACCGCCAGTACCATGCCGCTATTGCCGTGGGGCACACTCTCCCGCTGGCGTCGGCCCTACAGATGCTCCACGCCGTGCAGTTTGCAACGCGCCCTGGTGTGGGCGTGGCTAACGGTTGGGGTATTTGCTGGCGCAGGGTATGCGACCCCAGCCTTCCCCGAAAAGACATCCATTCGTGCTCTCGAGGATTTCATTGCTGCGAAAATGCAGGAAGTGCCGAGCGCAGGCCTCAGTGTTGCGTTCTCCGTGGGAGACCAGACTTGGGCCAAGGGGTTCGGCTTTCGTGACCTCGTGGCTCGGCTACCTGCCACACCCACGACTTCCTATCGCATGGCGTCGGTCACTAAGGCCTTCACGGCAGTAGCGGTTTTGCAGCTATGGGAGCAGGGTATTCTCGACCTCGATGCCGACATTCGCCGATACGTTCCCTATTTTCCTCGCAAGAGCCACGTGGTCACACCGCGACATCTTCTCGGACATCTCTCGGGGATTCCACACTACAAGGATTGCGCGGTCGAATGCTTCCTGAAGACGCATCACACGACGAAACAGGCTGTTGCCGTTTTCGCCGGATTTCCCCTCGAACACGCGCCTGGCGCGAGCTACACGTACACGAGTTATGGTTACAATCTGCTCGGTGCGGCGGTCGAAGAGGTGAGCGGGGAGCCATACGGCAAATATCTCGCCGAGAACATCTTCAAACCGGCGGGAATGCCTGACGCCCAACTCGAGAATCGGGACGCCCCGTCACGAGAGCAAGCCAGAGGATATCGTATCCTCAAAGGGAAAGTACTACCCAGCGTCGAGATAGACATCTCAAGCCGCTTCGCGGGCGGTGGTGCGCGGGCGACGGTCCTCGATATGGTTTCCTTCGGGCAAAGTTATTTGCGGGGAGACCTTCTCGCCAAGGAAAGCATGCGGCTCGTGGAGACTTCCATGGCCACCGATGACGGGTTGCTCACCGACTACGGAATGGGTTTCGCCGTGACGCCACAGAGTGGCCGCTTCGTGCTCGCCCATGGTGGAGGACAATCTGAAACCAGCACCCTGTTGGTGATGCACCCGGCCTCCCAGGTCGTCATCGCGCTGGCTGCCAACATTGAGGATTTTCACCCGGTCTTGCATGAGGTGCGGGAATACATTGTGAGCCTGGTGCTGGGCGACGGCGGGCGGCGACGCATCCCTACGGGTGTAACGGTGGCAGACGCTGCACTCGCTCGAACGATGTCAGGACTGATGAGCCACGGGATCGCCTCCTTCGAGCGCTGGGGCCCAATAGAGGGTGCGGAGCAGGGACCCTTGCTCGAAGCATTCCGTCGCCTGGTCCCCCTGTTGGATCCACGGTCCATCGCGCTGTCTCCTGAGGATGCGCTCCGCAGGGCACGGCTCGGTGACGATCCGATCGGAGGTCGCACCTATCCGATTGCCGGCAGACACATGGCAGCCGTCATCAATCGTTACTTTGGTCAAGATCGCCTCTCCAAATACCAAAACGACGACGTGCTCGGATTTCTTCTAGACTATGCGAGCGCTTGTGACGCTTTTGACTGCCCTCCCCCCTTCCAACTCGACACTGGCCTCCGGGAGCACCTACGCACGCTAGAGCCGTCCTGGAGGCGTGCGAATTCCCCCGCGATCCGCCACTTGCACCCAGAGGATTTCGACAACGTTGCTGACTTGGATAGCGCTCTGCACGCGGCCTTCGCGGAAGCCCCGGTCCACCCCGACCTCTCCGCGGAGCTGATCGCGCTCGCAGACCGAAGGTCACGTGCAGGCGCGAGCGAGACGGCCGCGGCGCTTCGAACTCTCGCATTGCGAACCCACCCACAGTCGCCCCACGCCCTGCTGGCCGCCCTCGAGGACGCCACTCGAAGACATGATAGGGCGGCACTGCGTGACCATCTGCCTCGCTGGTCGCTGGCCTCCGAAGCCCCGGTCGAAAAGCAAGTGGAGATAATAAGAGCAAAATCCAAGGCACTCGCACGCGAGGATATCGTCGCTGCGTTACATGTAATTGAGGCAGCTTGTCACCACTGGGACACGAACCCCTCCATGCACGACCATCTGGCAGAACTTGCCGAGAAGCATAAAGACCTCCCGCTCGCGCTATCAGCCCGCCAACGGGCCCATGAACTCGCTCCCACTCCCCTACGCAAGAAGCGCTTGTGGTCCACTACGAATCGCATGATTCGGTCGTCACGTGCGGCAGCAAAGCCATAGATTGCTCGCGAGCTTGTCCTGGTCGAGTGACCAACTGCCGTCTCTCCATCTCGAGAGGAGAGGCAACACATTGGGCAATCTTTCGGCCCTACTCTTGCTTCGCGGCAAGGCGTGAGACCCTGCAAACCCGCGTTCTGCTCGTCCTATCCTCGCTGCAGACCCCACCGAAGTTGCGTCCTGCAGCTATTGCACTTGTCGATCATGGCATGGCTATCGGGCTGTGCCCTACGAGCGCCCTACCTTCCCCCAGTGACACCGGTGGACTCTCTGGCTGCCGCATATTCCCTTCTCCCAGGCCCCTCCCAGCATGGGGAGGTACGCCTCCTGCTCGACAATGAGGAAGCATGGCTGGCACGGTGGCATTTGATTGCATCGGCGCAGACGCAGATCGACGTCGCCTACTTCATCGTGGAAGACGATGAGTTTGGTCTCGCCTTTCTGGGTCACCTCTACCAGCGAGCCAAAGATGGCATCCAGGTCCGCCTCCTTATCGATGCGAGGGGAAGCTATCATTTTGCGTCATTATTCCCTCGACACCCTCTGCTCAGAGCGCTGGTCGCTACAGGTCATGCCGACGTGAGACTTTACAACCCTCCCTTGGGACGCATCACAGACGCCCTGGTAAGCGCCAGTCTGATCCCCGCCATCGCAAGCAATCACGACAAAATTCTGATCGCGGATGGGCAGCACGCCATTGTGGGCGGCAGAAACATCGCCAACCACTATTTCGAAGATCGCAGAAACGCGGCCACCTTCGACGTAGATCTCTTGATCCGAAGCCAAGGGACTGCTGCGGAGCTGCAAAATCTCTTCCTCGATGAATTTGACTCACGCCGCATTGAATCAATTTCAACCAGCGGAATCGCCAGCCCAGAGGCCATCCTTCTGCTACAACAACATTTCGAAAGAGAAGAAAGTCGCATTCAAAGCAAGAGAAATATCCAATTCCCCTACGATCCTCCAGGTGCAGACAGACTCTGGCCAAGGTCTCCATCCGACTTAGACTCCGCAGGCGCGGACAGTGCGACCACAACAGAAAACCGACCGCGCATAACGACCATAAAGGAAGGTCCCGCCCTCCAGGTCAGTACGGCAGACATCCGCATCCTGCGCTCTGGCTCAAGGGCCACGGAATCGGGGCGAGAGGTAGCCACCGGGGTCCTACAAGCAATCTCAGGGGCCCGACGCACCATTTACATCGAGACCCCTTACCTGATTCTTACGAAAGATATGCTACAGGTGCTCATGGGTGCAGCTGAGCGCGGTGTGCACATCAGCATACTTACCAATGGACCATCCTCCTCTGACAATTCCGCCTCCCAGGCTTTCTTTATTGATGACTGGCCCGAGCTCATGGATCGCATTCCGACGCTTCAACTATTCGTCGTCACCA
Organism: Myxococcota bacterium; assembly: GCA_049429145.1. Taxonomy (GTDB): domain Bacteria; phylum Myxococcota; class UBA727; order UBA727; family CAYLZW01; genus JBMTAX01. The sequence goes on along the minus strand of JBMTAX010000032.1, from coordinate 2,377 downwards.
GCAAATCACTGATGCACGCAAAGCGCATCATCGTTGATGATCAACTCACTCTTATTGGCACATTCAACCTTGACCCGCTATCTGCCCGCGTGAACAGTGAGATCATTGCTGCAGCATGGTCGCAAGATTTCGCCACCTTGAATCGAAGCAGCCTCGAGCAAAGACTCAACTCTAGCGACATCATCGAATATAAGATCTTCCGCACAACTTCAGGCCGCGCGATTCGCTACCCATCCGGCCACCGTGACCATGGGAAAATCATGATCCATACGGGACCATCCTCCCATACGGCCGCTGATTCGATTGAGAGACTCCGCTGGCTCCGGGGGCTACTATCAATCATCGCGGGGGTGATCGACTTCACTCCGGTCCGCTTTTGAGAATTCATCACCTCATATTTGTGGCTGGGTGCCTTTTTCTGCGCGGCGAGCCCGACTCGGCCGCTGCTCAGGGAGAAGGCAATGCGTCCAGCAGCATGGCCCATAGTGGACCACAACAAGGCGACATCAAAAAGCGATGGCGCTGGTCACTGCTTCCCGTCATGAGCATCACTAGTGACGAAGGAATTGGTGCTGGAGCTTCTCTCTCCATCACGCACAAGAGTGATGAGGTCGGCATGTATCGTGACCGCATCACGGGGCGGGCCTTTGTCACGAGTCGCTTCGTGCAACGATACGAGCTTCGCTGGGATGGGCTCGAAGTGGGCAATCTCCCCCTGCGACTACAATTGGCCGCGGGACTCTATTCGACGGCGGCACGCAACTACTGCGGACTCGATGCCAATAGTTCCTGCAACGCTTCAGACGCCCAGCGCGCGGCTGAAGCGCGAGGACTCGAGAACGACGAGAAGACTCTATTTATAGACCGATATTATTTATACCGGTTTTTTCTCCCCCAAGCAGAAGGAATTGGTCGCTGGGCGTTTTTGACGCAGCCCATTCGGCTGGAGGGGTATTACGGATGGCGAGGCGGATATCACCTACCTGGCGATCTCTTTGAAGGGTACCCGTATCCGGGCAGCCGCTACACGGAAGATTTTCCTGCGGGAGAACGGGGTTCCATCAGCACGCTGCTGCTCGGCATCGTGGCTGACCACCGAGACCGAGAGCTACTGCCTCGGCGTGGCATGTATGTGGAGGCTGGCATGAGAGGCGGCACGGAGGCGTTCGGGAGCGAATATGAATACGTCGCGTTTCATGCCGAGGTCGCTGGCTGGGCACCCATCGATGCTGCCTCCGAAACGGTCTTTGGTGCTCGATGGTTGCTCGATGCCATCGAGGGTGAGGTCCCCGTAGACGAGCTGGCGAGGAGCGGCGGACTCGCTCACCGCCCTGCTTTCGGCGGCCAGTGGCTTGGTCGAGGGATTCGGTCTCATCGCTTTCCCGGGAGGGGCAAGTTCGTGCAGCAGGCCGAACTACGCGCGTTCTTGTTCGACGTAGAGGCCTTGGGGCGGTCCGTGCGCGCCTATGGTGTGGGATTTGTAGACTTCGCCCTGGTCGTCCGAGATTGGAGATTCCGGGCCCCACAGCCCGGAGCAGGCGGGAGTAACAACGAAACCCCCTTGGCTCCGCGCCGCCTCCTCGCTGCGGCGGGGGCGGGGCTCCGCTTCGTGGTGCAAGACTCCTTTGTGCTTCGACTCGAGGTCGCCGTCAGCCCTGAGGAAGACACCGACCCGCTATTCTACGCCCCGGTTGGTGAACCGTTCTGAGGGTCCCAGCCAGGGCACCGCGAGCGTGGGGACATCCACGGTGGTTGCGATGATAGCGGGTCCTCAGTCAGCGGGACTGACTTGAAAGGTGCTCATCGACGTGAGAACCCTGCAGGATGAGCGTGTTTCGTCCGGTCTCTCAGACGTCGTCCTTTGCCGAAGCCGAAGAGCAAGTCCTCGAGCTCTGGCAGAACCGCAGCGTGTTTCCACGCTCCATCGAACGGACCCCGGCAGGGTCGGCAGAGAACACCTATGTGTTCTACGACGGTCCGCCGTTCGCGACGGGCTTGCCGCATTATGGGCATTTCGTCGCTTCGACGCTGAAGGACATCATTCCGCGCTATTGGACGATGCGGGGAAAGCGGGTGGAACGTCGCTTTGGATGGGACACCCACGGCCTCCCAATCGAAATGGAGATGGAAAAGGCGTTGGGCCTCTCAGGGCCAAGCAGCATTCGCGCGTTTGGCGTCGACAAGTTCAATGAGGCGTGCCGGGAAAATGTACTGCGTTATACCGAGGAGTGGCGCACGCAGGTAACCCGGCTGGGGCGATGGGTCGACTTCGACAACGACTACAAGACCATGGACCTCTCCTTTATGGAGAGCGTCTGGTGGGTCTTTGCGCAGCTGCATCAGCGCGGCCTTGTCTACGAGGGCGTACGGGTGATGC
>JBMTAX010000031.1:0-14200 GCA_049429145.1 Myxococcota bacterium | reverse complement strand
GTCGAAGCAGGCGGTCGCCTATCGTCAGCTCTCGCTGCTCCTCCGTCGTCCCCCGGGCCGTGAGGCGTACCCTGGCGACGTGGTCTATCTCCACAGCCGCTTGCTAGAGCGCGCCGCGAAGATCACGACCAACGAAGAAGAGCTGAAGAGCTTCCCCGAGATCAAGAAGGGCGGCGGCTCGCTCACTGCACTGCCCATCATCGAGACCCAGGCTGGTGACGTGTCGGCGTACATCCCGACCAACGTCATCTCCATCACCGACGGGCAGATCTTCCTCGAGTCTGACCTGTTCTTCTCGGGCCAGCGCCCCGCGGTGAACGTCGGTCTGTCGGTGTCTCGTGTCGGTGGCGCCGCCCAGGTGGCCGCTATGAAGCAGCTCGCGGGTACCATGCGCCTCAGCCTTGCGCAGTACCGGGATATGGCTGCTTTCGCGCAGTTCGGTTCTGACCTCGACAAGGCGACCCTGGAGCAGCTCGCAGCGGGTGAGCGCTTGCTCGAAATCTTGAAGCAAGGCCAGTACGAGCCCCTCCCCGTGGAGGAGCAGATCGTGCAGATCTACGCCGCTACCCAGCCCCGCCCGTCGACCAAGTGGCCCTCGTGGCTGCGTGGTTACGCCGCCAGCGAGGCGGTTCGCTTCGTCAAGGAGCTCATGGACTTCCTCAAGGCGAAGAACCCCGACATCCTGAAGGACATCCGCGAGAACCCCAAGAAGAAGATCGACGACGCTATGCGTGAGCGCCTGAACAAGGCCCTCGAAGACTTCCTCAAGGGCTTCACCGGCAAGACCATCGAGGTGTGATCCAAGAGGTCGCGCGACCTCCCTGGTCGCGCCGCCTGCTGTCTGTCGGCTGAACGCTGCGAGGGATATGAGCTATGGCGTCGTTGCGTGACATCAAGAAGCGCATTGTCAGCGTGAAGAACACGCAGAAGATCACCCGCGCGATGAAGCTCGTGAGCGCGGCGAAGCTGCGCCGCGCGGCGGAACGCGTGGAATCTTCCCGTCCCTATGCCGAGCGCGTGCAGGCGACGGCGAGTGGTCTCGCGCGGCGGGCCGAGGAGCTGGGCGAGGCGATGCACCCGCTGCTGACGCGACGAGAGCACCCGAAAGTGTGTGAGCTCGTCGTCATGACCAGCGACCGCGGCCTTTGTGGCGCCTTCAACTCCAACACCGTCCGCCGTGCGTTGCGTTTCCTCATCGAGAATGGCGACCGGTACGAGGAGATCCGGGTCTCTACCATCGGGAAGAAGGGCATGGAGGCCCTGCGACGCGAGAAGGTGAAGATCCGCAAGCACTACGAGGGTGTGTTCGACGCGACGAACTACAAAGACGTGTCCGCCATCGCCCAGGAGCTCTCGCAGGCTTACCTCGACGGCGAGGTAGACGAAGTCTATCTCGTCTATAACGAGTTCAAGAGCGCGATCACCCAGATCCTGACCCTGAAGCCCCTTCTCCCCGTCGAGGTGGAGCCGAGCGCGGGTGATCACCTCGTCGACTTCGAGTACGAGCCTTCCCGCGGTGAGCTCCTCGACGCGCTGCTGCCCCAGCACATCGCCGTGCAGCTCTATCGAGCGGTGTTCGAGTCGGTGGCCTCGGAACATGGGGCCCGCATGAATGCGATGGAGAACGCCACTGCCAACGCCAAGGAAATGGTGGGCAAACTCTCTCTCCAATACAACCGAGCCCGCCAAGCGGCCATCACCACCGAGCTGATGGAGATCATCGGTGGAGCTGAGGCGCTCAAGTAGCCCGAAATGTCCCTTCTCGAAGGGACGCCGTCAGGGCGACGATGACCGCTCGTTTGCCTTCTGCACAAGGTAGCGAAGCAGCGCCTGCGACTCATCGGGAACTTCGGTAAACATCACCCCCATCCCGGCTGGTCGCTCTTCGGTAGCGGCGTCGGCCGGGACCTCGTGGACGATGAGTCCGCGCACCTCGAGCACGACGTTCTCGAGCTGCAAGATCATAGAGACGCGTACCGAGGTGCCAATCGGCCGCGTGTGCTGCGCAAGTATGAACACGCCTCGCTCCGAGAGATCCCGCACCCGAGAACGAAACAGTGCGTCGGTGTCGGTCACCGTCACGGTCACTTGCGCGTCGAGCGGGACGCGCGAGACCTGCCGCCTCTCGCTGCCGCCCTCTTTGGGCTTATCTTCGGGAGAGTTCGTCACCTTGTCCACCTCATGCATGGCCTAGGTCAACGACCCGCCGATGTCGAACGCACGCAAACCCTACGAGCATAACGCCACCCGGGGCAAGGACATGACTTCACCGCGGGCTCGGTGGACCCACGCCGTGGGCGCGCACGAGGGGGAAACCTCTTTTCATCCTGCTTTGTGCCCGCTACCTCTCCGTCCACATTCCCGCCAAGCCTGCGCCACCACCTCCTCGAGGTCGCCATGATCTGTCGTTCCCGCGTCGCATTCCTCTTCTCGGCGATCCTCGCGCTTCCCAGTTACGCGCAGGGAGAGGAGACGGAGGCCCCCGAGAGCCAAAGCGCCCCCGCCTCGACCGTCGATGCGGCACCTGAGAGCGACGCCACCACCACGGAAGGCGAATCCGAGGGCACCTCCGACGCCGCTGCGGCGGTCGCCGGCGGCATGGTCGGCATGCAAGGGGGCGGTGGGGACGCATTCCCCTTGCACATCCAGGGGAGCTTTAGCCACTTTGTCGGGCAGGGCACGTTCGTACAAGGCTATGCCGACAACCCGCAGGTGGCGTCGTCGCTGTGGCTCAATCCCCTTGCTTTCTGGGGCGGTCTTCGCTGGGGACTCACACAGAACTTCGACTTCGAGTGGACCGACTCCGACAGCACCACCACCAACCACCAGGTGGTGCTGAGCGACCTCGGCATGCAGGTGGTCTACCCCGGGCTCCGCTTTGCCGACCTCGGCACCACCGTCATCCTCTCCGGGAACGCCACCTTGCCCTTCAGCATGGCCAGTCGGCAACAAGGACGGCTCAGCGCTTTCTCGGGCGGGGCACGAGCCATCTGGAGTGGACCGTGGGGCCTGAACGTCAACGGTGGCGGGTCGCTGAACTACAACCTGCACATCCCGTCGTTCGCCTCACGCGGTGCCGTCAACGAGGGCCGCCCCTACAGCGACCGCTCCCTCGGTGAGGTGATTCCGTCCAGCTGCATTCGCCGCAACGCCGATGAACTCGGCAACTACGCCTGCAGCTTTATCCCCTCCGTCGGCGGCTACAACCTTCGCGGCGGTATCGGCTGGGCCGGCTTCGACGGGCAGCTGAGCTTGAGCGCCAGCCTGTCGCTGCAGCAGCAATTCTCGGCCTACCTCGGGCCCGACGACGAGTTCACTCCCGACAACACACAGACGGGGCTGCAGGCGCGAGACATCACGACGTCAGGGGTGCTCACCGCGACGTACATCCCCACGTCATGGCTCTTCCTCAGCATCGGTACCCAGAACTTCCAGCCGCTTCTCAACACCAAGCGCGATGGCCTCCGCCCCTTCCCCTTCTGGGACTTCTCGGGACCTGCCAACAACCTCTCGTCGATCTTCATCGACGCCAGTTTCTTCTACTGAGAGCCGGCACCACGGCGGGTCCGTCCAAGCAGCGGCGGTCCCGGCGCGGTTATCGTCGGTACAGCCGGCTGTTGTGCACGCGTCGAGGGCCCCGCACCCTCCGTCCCACCAAATCTGGATTTTCGAAAATCTTCACGAGCACGACTCCAGCGACGAAGCCTCCGATGTGGGCCATGAAGGCGACGCCCCCCGAGGCCTCTTGCACGCCCGCGAGTCCGGGCAGCGCCGAAATCACCTGCAATCCGAACCACCACAGCAGCACGACCCAGGCGGGCAGGGGGATCACGCGAATGAAGATGAAAAAGATGAACAGCATGTTCACCCGCACCCGAGGATAGAGCAGCAGATAGGCGCCCATGACGCCTGAGATGGCACCGGATGCGCCAACCATGGGCACAGCGGCACTGGGGTCGACGACCACCTGCGCGATCGCGGCGACGAGCCCACAGATGAGATAGAAAGCCACAAAGCGAAGCCGCCCCATGGAGTCCTCGACATTGTTGCCGAAGACCCAGAGAAAGAGGCCGTTGCCGAGGAGATGCATCCAGCCCCCGTGCAGGAACATCGACGAGAACGGCGTGAGCAGGTTCACAGGGTCGCGGTCAACGACGCAGAGCATCCCGGCTCCGAGGGGCACAGCCTCTCCCACCGGCGCCATGCGCGTGAGCTCTCCGGCCACAAGGCCATAGTTGCAGACGCTGGCCGCGAGCACCTGAGGATCGAGGCCAGCCCCTTGCGCAAAGAACCACGTCGCCCCGATGGCGAGGAGCAGAACGTAGGTGACCACGGGCGTGCGCAGCGTCGGGTTGTCGTCGGAGAGAGGAATCATTGCCTCAATAGTATATCCGCATCTGCACCGCCGCGCCTGTCCCTGCCCCTCCAAAAATCTCGTCTTGGGGCAGAGCCGCGCGCGGGCCAACCACGACGCTGAGGCGAGAAGTCGCTCCCGCGGGTTTTTGCCTCACCCTGCTACAGCTTGTGTGAGGTGGCTCCCGGTGTAGGGTCAGCCCATGATGAAGCATCTCGTCGTCGTCACCGCGCTGCTGGTGTGTGCGCAGTCCCGAGCGGGCGATGCCTCGAACTGCGCCCACCCGAAGGCCGCGGTCTTGACTTGGCTCGCCAACCTGCAGCCCGAGAACATGGATGTCACCGCGGCGATGGCATGCACGCCACAGGGCACCTCCCTGGGGATGGAGGAGCGCCAGCGAGCGGTGGTGCGCCTCAAGCGGGTCCTCGATGCGCGCGGCATCTTCGTGCGGGTCGATGACCTCCCCGAGGACCCTGATTATCGTGATGACGTGCTTGGCCAACACCGCGTCGTGCTCTCGCCCCTGCTGCCGGAACTCGTCGTCGTGAAAGCTGGTTCGCGCTGGGTACTCTCGGAGGGTACTCTCGGTTTGGCCGAGGAACTCTTCCGCAGCACATTTCCCTTCGACCCCACCCGCATCGTCGAGGAGCTGCCCCGATGGCTGCAGGTGCCGTTTCTCGGGCTCGCGGGCTGGCAGCTCATCGGCTTCGTCCTCCTCGTACTGTGTGGTCTGCTTGCGCGCCTCCTCGTAGCCAACGTCGTGACCGCTCAGGTGTTGAGGGTGTTCCAGCGTCTGCAGGTGGAGTGGGGACGTGACCTGATCCGCGCAAGCACCCTGCCTCTCGGCACTCTGTCTTTCGCTGGCACCATCTGGATCTTCGTGCCGAGTCTCGGGCTTCACGTCGCGTGGGCCAAGGTAGTGCTGCTGTGCATGCGCGTCATCGCCGCGGTGAGCTGCGTGGTGCTCGTCTACCGGCTCGTCGATATCGTCGCGGCCTTCCTGCAGCACCGCGCAGAGCGTACGGAAACCAAGCTCGACGACCAGCTTGTTCCCCTCGTCAGACGTGGACTGCGTATCGTCACAGTGCTGGCCGGTGTCGTCTTTGTATTACAGAACCTCGAAATCAATGTTGGCTCTCTGCTCGCGACCCTCGGCATCGGCACGCTCGCTTTTGCGCTCGCCGCGCAAGACACCGTCAAGAACCTCTTCGGGTCGATCACCATCTTCCTCGATAAGCCATTTCAAATCGGTGACTGGGTTGTGACCAGTGGTGTCGAGGGTGTAATTCACGAGGTAGGATTTCGCTCCACGCAGATTCGTACCTTCTATGACTCCGTCGTCACGATACCGAATGGCAAGTTTACCGACGCGATCATCGACAACTATGGCAAGCGTCGTTACCGGCGGTGCTTCACCAAACTTGGGCTCGCCTACCACACCACGCCGGAGCAGATGGAAGCTTTCTGCAATGGTGTACGAGCGATCATCAGCGCGCATCCATCGACGAGAAAAGACTATTACGAGGTCCACTTCTCGGGTTACGGCGAGAGTGGCCTGGAGGTGATGTTGTACTTCTTCTTCGAGGTCCCCTCGTGGACGTCGGAATTGCGTGCGCGCCACGAGGTGTTCCTCGACATTTGGCGACTCGCTCACCATCTTCGGGTCTCCTTCGCCTTCCCAACGAGGACATTGCACGTCGACTCCCTCGCGGTGCCTACGCCTCATGTCGACGCTACCCCCATGGGGATCACCGAACTCGAGGAGTCGGTCGCGAGCTTTGCGCCAGGCGGGCGAGCCGTGGTGACACCAGGTCCGCGGGTCGGTCGCAGCTACACCGTCGGCGAACCTGCGCCGAGCGCCAAGAAGCCTGCGGTCGTGAGCTGACCCTGGAGCGAACGTCGCTGCCGGTGAGGGCGAGCGGTCAGGGACCCTCAGGGGGCTTCCTCTTGGCTGTCGTTGTCCCCGACATCTACACCTCGCTCCTCGAGTCGGCGGTACAGCGTGCGCAACGACAGGCCCAGGAGCTTCGCAGCGAGCTTCTTGTCACCCTCGGCATAGCGCAGCGTCGCCTCGATGGCCGCCTGTTCGATCTGGGCCATGGTCATGCCGACGTGAAAGGAGATGCGCTCGCCTTGGCCGAGGGCTTCCCCTGTGGGGTCTGCCTCCCTGATGGCTGCCGGAAGATCCTCGAGGCGTAGTGTCTCAGCGGGGGCGAGCACCACCGCACGTTCGATGGCGTTCTCGAGTTCACGAACGTTGCCCGGAAAGTGCCAGTGGGTCAGCGCCTCGAGTGCGCGCTGCTCGAGCCGAACCACTGCTTTTTGGTGCTTCTGGGCGAAGCGTCGCAAGAAATGGGAAGCGAGCAGCACCACGTCGCCGCCTCGCTCGCGCAGCGGGGGCAGCTGCACGCTGACGACGTCGAGACGATAGTACAGATCTTCACGGAAAAGGCCTACTTTAACCCTGGCTTTGAGGTCCACGTGGGTGGCAGCCACCACCCGTACGTCGATGGAGGTTGGCTCAGTGGCTCCGAGTCGCTCGATCTGTCCTTCTTGCAACGCGCGCAGGAGCTTGACCTGCATCGAGAGGGGGATGTCACCCACCTCGTCGAGCAGCAAGGTGCCACCGTCGGCGCGCTCGAAGCGCCCGATGCGTCGCTCGAGAGCACCAGTAAACGCACCCCGCTCTGCGCCGAAGAGCTCCGCTTCCAAAATTCCCTCGGGCAGTGCGGCGCAGTTGACGGCGACGAATGGGCCCGATGCGCGCGATGACAGCTGATGCAGCGCCCGTGCGCAGAGCTCTTTGCCCGTACCGCTCTCACCGAGCAGCAACACCGTTGCGCTCGACGGCGCGACTTGGCGCAAGGTGCTCATCAGCTCCTTCATGGCGTGGCTGCTACCGACAAGGCCTTCAGGACCTCTGGCCTCGAGCAGTTCCTGGCGCAGCGAGCGATTCTCGACGAGCAGCGCCTGGCGTTCGAGACATCGCTCGACAGCGGCCAAGACGGCACCTCGCCGCACCGGTTTGGTGAGGAAGTCATAGGCACCCTCGCGCATGGCCGCGACGGCGTTCTCGACGGTGCCGTAGGCCGTCATGAGCAGCACGTCGGTTTCAGGCTGCACCGACTTTGCAGCCCGCAGGAGTGACTGCCCGTCGAGGCGGGGCATGACGAGGTCGGTGAGCATCACCTGCACGGGTTCAGTGCGGAGTTGCGCGAGGGCGGCTTCCCCGTCTTCGGCGACCAGCACCTCGTAGCCGGCGCGCTCGAAGATGCGGCGGAGGCTGTCGCGGTGTTCGGACTCATCGTCCACAATGAGGATACGCGCGGGGGATGACATAGCGGCGCTTGTACCGTAGGCCTAGGAATCGGGGAGCACAAAGGGGCGCTGTCGGAGCGCATGAAGGGGGCAGGGGTCACCGTGGGGCTGCGCGCGCGTCTGCTCATCGTCGTGAGCCTGGGTCTTGCCTTGTCGACCACGGCAGGTCTCTTCGCGCTGTTGAGGCTTGAGCGCCAGACCCTGGCCCAAGAGGCGGCCGAGCGGGCGGGTGCCCTACTCAAGACCCTCTCGGTTCCGGCCGCTCTTCTGATGACCCAGGGGCGCTTTGCGGACCTCGATAACCTCGTGAACGAGCTCGCCATGCGGCGTGACTCCCTCGATCTCGAGGAGCTGGTGCTTCTCGATCCGGCGGGCCGGGTCTTGGCGGACTTTCAGAGCGACCGCTTTGGCGAAGACGTCGTCGGTGCTGACCCCTTCGTTGCTTATGCGCTCTCCCAGGACCGTCCCGTCGTGGAGCGGATCGATGGCATGCCCCATCGCGTCGCCGTGCCTGTGCAGACCGGTATTCGTTGGGGGACTTTGCTTGGGCGCGTCTCTGAGGCGCGCCTCGAGGCAAAGCTGCATCAACGGCGGACGGGTCTTGTGGTGCACAGCCTCTTCATCGGTGGTCTCGGTGCGCTGCTCGTCATCGCCTTTGTGCACTTTGCGGTGGTGTCGCCGATTCGCGCGGTGAGCTGGGCGGCACGTCGCTTTGCTGCCGGAGACCTCGAAGCGCGTGCTCCGGTCCACGGTGGCCGTGAGGTCGCCACCTTGTCACGAACGATCAACGAAGCGGCAGAGCGGCTCTCGCGCCACACCCACGAACTCGAGGAGCAGGTGCAGCGGCGCACCGAAGAACTGCAGCAGAAAAACGAGGAGCTGCAGGGCGCTAACGCCCAACTGGAACGGCTCGCCATTACGGACGGTCTCACGGACCTCATCAACCATCGCCACTTTCAACAGTTGTTGCACGCCGAGGTGACCCGCAAGCAGCGGGAGCGTCGCCCGTTCGCCGTCTTGATGATGGATGTCGATGCTTTCAAGCACTACAACGACACCCACGGGCATCCCGCGGGTGACGGCGTACTCAAGCGCATCGCCCGCATCCTGCGGGAGAACGTGCGTGCCTCCGATGTCGTGGCCCGCTACGGTGGTGAAGAGTTCGTGGTCATGCTCCTGGACGCGGACCTAGAGCGTGCCCTCAGCGTCGGTGAGAAGCTGCGCGAGCGCATCGCTCAACACCCCTTTCCTTATGCCGCCCAGCAACCCCTCGGGCACGTCTCGGTGTCGGTTGGCGTCGCGGTGTGGCCGGACCACGGCAGCTCCGCGGAGGACCTGGTCGATGCTGCGGACCGGGCGCTGTACGCAGCCAAGGGCTTTGGTCGCGACGTGGTGGTGGCGGCCCACGAAAATGATGGCATCACGGCTACCACCGAGGAACCTTCGTGATGCGAGCCAAACGCAGTCGTCTACGGCGATGGTGTGCGTGGGGGCTCGTCGGGCTCGCGCTGTGCGGCTGCGACGAGCCCGGCGTCTTGCCCATCGAACTCGACACGAACGGATGGGTCGATCCAAGACGTCTCGGCGACGAGCCTGAGCCTGCTGGACCATTGCCTGTGCGACTCACTTTGGCAGCCTCATCGTTCTACTCCGCGCCCGCAGAAGCACGGTTGCGTGAGACCATGGCGTCATGGTTCACCTCTAGAACCGAAATACAGACCGAGGTGGTGACCACGCTCGCCTCTGAGGATGCAGGCGAGGCGCTGCTGCGCGGCGAGGTCGACGTCGCCCAGCTCTCGCCGTATGCCTGCATTCAGGTGGCCGAGCGCTCCGACGACGTCGCCTTGCTGGCAGCCTCCGTCGCGCAGGGCACCACGACCTATGCGAGCTACCTCGTCACTCGCGCCGATAGCGACGTAGACAGCCTGGGTGCTGCACGCGGGCGAAAGCTCGCCTTTACGCACCCCTGGTCAGCCTCTGGTTTTCTCTACCCGTGGGATGCGCTCCGTCGACTCGGGTTTTCCCCTGGCGCCGATTTCCAAGTCTCTTTCACCGGTGACCACGACGACGCCCTCGATGCTGTGCTCGCGGGCATCGTCGACGTCGCCGCCGTGTCTTCTGACACCCTTGTGTCGCGCAACGTGCTCGGCATCGCAGGGCCGGTACGCATCGTCGCCAAGACGGGGCGTGTACCTTATGACTGTGTTGCCGCTCGCCGGAGCCTCGGTGACAGAGCCCTGCACCGCTTGCGCCGCGCGTTCTTCGAACTCTCCATTCTGACCCCCGAAGGGAGGTCGGTGTTGCGGGACTATGGTCTCGTCAACGGCTTCGTACCCTTGCCGCCGGGACATTACGAACCAGTGGCAGCCCTCCATCGCGCGCACCGTGCCGACCTCGAGGCCCTCGTCGCGCGCATCCCTCCGCCGAAGGAGGCCGCGGCGCCGTTGCGCCCTTCCTCTAAGAGGCCACGGCTGTGACGGGTTCTCTTCGCATCGCACCCCTGCTTGCGACCCGGGGACTCGTCGCTCTCTCCGTTTTCGCCGACGATGACGACCTTCAACGACCGGCGCGTGGCGTGGTTCTCTGCGATGGGGATGTAACCTTAGCGGTCGACCTTCACGATGATGCGGCACGGCGCGAACTTAGCTTCTGGTTGCGACGTCATGAGGTGGTTGGGCTCTTCGATTCGGCGAGGCCGCAGCAGCGACGCCTGCTGCAATCCGATGTCGACGTCGCGCGTCCTTTGTGTTTGCACACGCTTGCACGCCTCTCTTCGCAAAAGAGCGAGGAGCGGCTTCGTTTCCCCCGCAGTATCGAGGACGCGAAACGGCGCGCTCTCGACGCCTTCGCGCGCTTGCCCGAGCTGCTCGACGCTACCGAGCGGGCAGGGCATCGGAAGGTGGCCCGTCTCGAGAACCTGGTGTTGCGACCCTTCGCGGCGCTCGAGAACCGTGGCCTTCCCATCGACGTCGACGGGTGGCGTGCTCTCGTCGACATGGCCCGTGAGCGGGCCCTGCTGGCCCGGGGGGAGGTCTTCGCAAGCCTCGGCGGGATCGTCGCCCGTGACCTCTTTGGCGAGCCCGATCTGAACCTCGACAGCGACCTTGAACTCCGCGCCGTGCTCTCCCGGCTCGTCGGGCACGAACTCGACGACGTTGGCCGGCATACGCTGCAGGGCCTCGGCCATCCTGTCGGGGAGCACCTGGTCGCCTACCGCGAGGCCGCAAAAATCGTATCGACATACGGGGACGCATTCCTCGGCCAGGTCGGGCGCGACGGTCGGGTGCGGGCGACCTTCGTGCCCCTCGGGGCCTCGACGGGCCGGGTGGCCAGTCGCGATCCAAACCTGCAGAACCTCCCCGGTGGCGAGGCGTTTCACCGCTGCGTGCGTCCCGGAGAAGGCCGTGCGGTCGTGACAGCCGATTACGCGACGTGTGAGCTTCGCATCCTCGCCGAGCTTTCTGGCGATGAGATGTTTCGCAACGCCTTCGAACGCGACCTCGACCTCCACAGCGTCGTGGCCACCGAGATGTTCGGTGTGCCCGGGAGCAAAGACCAAAACGCGGAGCTGCGGCAGCGCGCGAAGGCCATCAACTTCGGCCTCGTCTATGGGATGGGAGCAGCAGCCCTCGGGAGCCAAGTGGGCGCCGCGGGACCTGAAGCCCAGGCGCTGCTCGACCGCTACTTCGAACGCTTTCCCAAGATTCGGGGCTACCTCGAGGGCAGCGTGGACGACGCATTGGCCCGCGGGTATGCCGAAACCGTCCTGGGCCGTCGCCTCGTCTTCGACCAAGAGACCCTCGCCCTCGACAACGCCCGCGGGGAGCTGTCACGCATCGCGAAGAACATGCCCATCCAAGGCACCAGTGCCGATATGACCAAGCTCGCGATGGTCCGGGTCCACGAGCGTCTGCTTGCCGAGTTCGGCGATGCGGGCCTCATCAACACCGTCCACGATGAGCTCGTCGTCGAGTGCCGTGCGCACGATGCCGAGAGGGTCGCACGGGCGGTGGGCGAGGAGATGAGCGCCGCCCACATCACATTGCTGCGCCACGTCCCCCCGAAGGTCGAGGTCACCGCCGCGCCTCACTGGCAGCATTGAGCGGTGCTTCTGCCTTCGTTGACCGCGAGTCAGCCCTGCTGAGCCGGGCCAATGCACTGCGTTACGGCGGTCGGGGCCGGGGAATCCTCACACGCAAGCACCTTTGGCTCGCGAGGGCCGAAAACACCGGGTACGATATCTGCCTACCCTCGGAGACTTCATGCTACGACGCTGCGCGCCGGCCACCTTGGTCCCCTTCCTCCTCGCTGCTTGTCCTGGTGGAGAAGAACCCACTCCCGATGTCATCGACGTCTCGACGGCGGCGGCAGAGCTCTGTGTCCTCTACACCGTCGGCGATGGCAACAGCTTCCAAAGCATCCTCCACGGGATGAGCCGCTGCTCGGCGGAGGAGTCTTTCCTCGACCCTACCACCGCACAGCTCGAGGAGATCGAGGAGAGCTGCGTCGCGGGCAACCAGTTCTACGACATCTTCGTGACCGCGCTCGAAGGGGGTCGGGTCGACATCGACCTCGAGAAGACGCGTGCCTGTGTCGAGAAGGGGCGTGCCGCCCGCGGCAGCAGCACCATCTTCGCCTACAACTCGGGCACGGGCTCCTTGAATGCCCTGTTTGACGATGCCGACTGCACCGGCGCTCTGACCCCCAAAGTGGCGGAGGGCGGCGAGTGCCGCCAAGACTGGGACTGCACGGGCGACCTCGCCTGCGTCGCTGATCCTCCCGACTCCCCGACGCTCCGCTGCCTCGCCCCCGCAGAAGAAGGCCAGCTGTGTGGCGGCACCCGTCGCTGCGACGCCGACCTCGAGTGCACGAGCGAGGGCACCTGCGCGCCCGCGATTGCCGTCGGTGCTGACTGCGTGAACGATCCCCTCGGCCGCGGCAGTTGCGCCGTGGGCGCCTACTGCGACGGCGACGGCACCGGCTTGTGCCAACCTTTCCTCGCGCAGGGCGACGCGTGCACCGACGCCTCACAGTGCGGGGAGCTCGACTGCTCCTTCACGACGGAGACCTGCGAACCCTTCGCTGCGCCCGTCGCTGAGGGGGCGGCCTGTGATGAGGAGTCTTTCTGCGCCCAGTACTGCTCGGTGTGTCGAGCTGCGTCGGCCGGTGCCGCCCCGACCTGCCTCGATCGCGGCGGTCTCGGCGACTACTGCGAGGACGACGACCACTGCCGCAACGGCTACTTGTGCAACCCCGTCGCGGCAGCCTGTGAGGCCGAGCCAGAGGCAGATCCGCTCCCCGGGCTCGGCGAGAGCTGCGATGTCGAGGCCGGCTGCGACGAGGGTTTCTGCGGGGCAGGCACCTGTGTGGCGGGCGTCCAGAACGACCCCTGTGACATCGACTACCTCGAGTGCGCTTCGGGCTTTCTGTGCCAGGTCACCGCGGGCGCGGGTCGTTGTGTGGCGGAACCCGCCGTCGGCGAGGAATGCATCGACGACACCTGCGGGGCAGACGCCTACTGTAACG
This sequence comes from Myxococcota bacterium, assembly GCA_049429145.1. Lineage (GTDB taxonomy): Bacteria > Myxococcota > UBA727 > UBA727 > CAYLZW01 > JBMTAX01. The sequence goes on along the minus strand of JBMTAX010000031.1, from coordinate 1,002 downwards.
CCGCGGGGCAATGCGAGGTTCTCCGTGGCGCGGGCGCAAGCTGCGAGGCGACGAACCAAGGGGTCGAGTGCCTGTCGGGCACCTGCTTGCCCTCCGGTACCTGCGCGACCCCTGGCCCCTCGTGTTACGAGACACGGGGCCAGTTCCTCGAGTACATCATCCTCGCCTTCCTCTTGCCTCTCGCAAGGCTGCGGCGTCGCCGGGGGCGCTGAGCACCGAAGATCCAGCGCGCCGTGATGACGCAGCGCAAAAATGGCGGCCCCGCTCCGGATGGTTCACCGGGGCGGGGCTTTCCGCTTTTGGATCCGCTTTGCCCTCTTGTCTCGCCCCCGGGGGGGCCTATACATCGCGCTGGCACTCGCACTGCGTGAGTGCCAAACCTGCCGGAACCCCGGCCTCTTTCTCTTACCGGTACCTAAGTACCTGAAAAGAATCAGGAGCACGCCATGAAGCTGCGTCCCCTCAACGATCGCATCCTGGTGAAGCGCATCGACTCCGAGGAGAAGTCCGCGGGCGGGATCATCATCCCCGACACCGCCAAGGAGAAGCCGATGGAGGGCGAAGTCGTCGCCGCCGGCGAGGGCAAGCACCTCGAGAACGGTGAGCTGCGCAAGCTCGACGTCAAGGCTGGCGATCGCGTCTTCTTCCGCAAGTACGCGGGCACCGAAGTCACCATCGAGGGTGTCGAGCACCTCATCATGCGCGAGGACGAGATCCTCGCGGTGATCGAGGGCTGATCTGCCCCTGACGCTCCTTTTTTTCTGCGCCTTCGGGTGCACCCCCCTTTCGGAGGAAGAAGAACATGGCCGCTAAGGAAATCCACTTTTCGCAGTCTGCCCGCGCGGAGATCGCCCGTGGCGTGAACACCCTCGCCAACGCCGTCAAGGTCACCCTCGGACCCAAGGGCCGCAACGTCATCATCAACAAGAGCTGGGGCTCGCCGACGGTCACCAAGGACGGCGTCACCGTCGCCAAGGAGATCGAGCTCGAGAACAAGTTCGA
>JBMTAX010000030.1:0-14223 GCA_049429145.1 Myxococcota bacterium | reverse complement strand
GAGCTGCACTATGAGCTCGAGAGCTGTCCCCCTCCCCCTTGAGAAGACAGCGGGAGGAGAACACCTCGGGGACCGCCGTCAGTTGGCGTGGGCTTTCGGTCCCTTCCAGGCCAGCATCCCGCCGGCCATAGAGGCGACGTGGTGAAAGCCAGCCGCCTCGAGCGCGAGGGCCGCCTGGCCGCTGCGGCCACCAGAGCGACACACGGTGACGAAGTGGCCCTTCTTGTCCCAGGTGCGTGTGACCTCCGACAGCGTCGCCAGAGGCACCGACGTGCTGCCTGGGATGACGCCGAGCTCCCCGCGCAGCTCGCTCGGCTCCCGCACGTCCACGAGCACATAGTCGACGCCTATGAGGGTCTCCGCAACCCACCCCGCGCTCACCTCGGGTACCCCCGCGGCGGAGCGGACGACAGGCGCCCACGAGGGCTCAGCCGGCGCCTCTTGCCGCACCCTGCCCTCGGGCAGGCCGCACTTGAGGTTCGCGGGCACGGCCTCGTCGATCTTCTTCGGGTAGGCGAGCTTGAGGCCCTGCATGATGGCGACGAACTCGTCTTCAGTCTTGCCGCCGCCGAGGCGCGGGTTGAGGGCACGCTCTTCGCCCACCGTCGACATCGTCCGGCCTTTGTAGTCGTGGCCGGGGTAGATGCGGGTGTGGTCGGGCAGGGAGAAGATTTTGTCGTGCACCGAGCGATACAGCTTGCGGCTGTCGCCCTGCTGAAAGTCGGTCCGCCCACAGCCGCGAATGAGCAAGGCGTCGCCCGTGAAGGCGAGCCCCGCCTCGGGCTCGAGGTAGGTGATGCAGCCGTCGGTGTGCCCGGGGGTAGCGCGCACCTCGAGCACGTGCTTCCCGAAGCTGACGCTGTCCCCATCTTTGACCGGCACGTCGGCGCAGGGCGCCCCGCCCGCTTGGCTCACCACCGTCTTGGCCCCGAAGCGCTCGCGCAGAAGACCCGCGCTGGTGACGTGGTCAGCGTGGACGTGGGTCTCGAGGACGTACACGAGCTGCAGCTGCAGCTCTGAGAGCAGCTCCACGTCGCGCTCGAGGGTCTCGCGCACCGGGTCGATCAGCACCGCCTCACGGGTCTGCTCGTCGGCGAGCAGGTAGGTGTAGGTAGAGGTTTCGGGTTCGAACAGCTGGCGGAACAACACAGGCGAACTCCTCTGAAGATGTAGGACCACGGAATGCCGAGATCGTGCCAGCTGAGGCTGCAGGCGGTATGCGCCTCGCTCCGCGGCTGGTGTTTCAGATGAAACACGTTTGAAACATCGTCTCAGCCCTCGCAGCGTTTCGGAAACACGGGGTCATGGGTTCTGCAGCCGCTGCAGCTCGCTGAGACCTCCCCCGTTGGTGACGTTGGTGTAGCCGAGTCCCTCGAGGATGCCCTTGGCCTTGGCGGCGCGCCGACCGCTGCGGCAGTACACGACGATGGGACGTGCTCTGTCACCGCTCGTGAGGACGTCGAGTTCTTGGCGGCGCGCCTCGAGCTCGTCGACGGGCAAGTTGCTGTCACCGGCGAGGTGCCCCTCGGCGTGCTCCGCCGGGGTACGGACGTCGATGACGACGGCTTCGGCCAAGGTCTGCGCCGTGACTGGCGTGGGATCGACCGGGGCGGCGCTCGAGTGGCTACAGGCGACCTGCAGGGCCGCGACGACGACGACGAGAAGGGGGTAGAGACGACGGACTTTCATGAGATCTCCTGGGGGGTTACGGGGTCAGCCTAGCGGCCGAGGAGACTCTTCCAGAAAGAGCTTCGCTCAGGTGCGGGGGCGTCCCCGGCCTTCTTGGTCGCGCTCCCGCACTGGCAACGCTCGGCTTTGGGCACTCCTTGAAGGACCTGCTCCACGTGGGCCCCGCAGCCTGTGAAGGTTGGCCGACCACAACTGCGACAATCCACTCTGCGACACATAGACACCTCCGAAGCCCGGGGTCAGCAAGTCTCGCGCCGAGATTTCCCTCGCCCCAATGCTTCTGGTGAGATCCCTTGCCGCACGTCGCCCGGGGGAGTGCCCAGAGAGTTCCCTGCCTCCCCCGGATGCCCGCTGCTGCGGACTCGGGGCTTGCCCTATGTTGGCGGCATGACGAGTCGCAGAAGGTCCTGTAGCCCGAAAATCATCCAGCTCGCCGCGATGGCGCTCGCACCGTGCTGGCTCGCGTGTCCACAAGCAGGCGACACCCCCGATGGCGGTGCAACGGCGGAGCAGGACGCCGGGGCCGGCACGACGCCCGCTCTCATCGACTGCGGTCCTGTCGTCGAGCGCGCGTGGGAGACCGTGACCCTGCCGCGGATTGGCGGCTTCAAGCCGCGGGCGGATGTGGCGGTAGGCCGCGACGGTCGCTTGCGGGTCGCCTACAACACCGCGCGCAGCGACGACGGCTTTGGGGCCTATGGCGTTGTGGTGGCCGAGGAACAGGCTGATGGCGCCTACGCGAGCCTCGTGGTGCAGGAGCCGATCTACGTCGACACAGAGCCCCCGCGGGTGATCGACAACGAATACCCGACCTTGGTGGTCGACGAGGCCGGCACGAGCCACGTCTTCTTCAACCACTACGTGCAAGAGAGCGAACAGATCGATGTCTTCGTCGCGAGCGGGGACGCGGAAAACGGCTTCTCGGCGCCAACGAACCTCACGCGCTCCGCAGATGTCGACGAGCTCGGCGTCAGCGTCGCACAAGGCAGCGACGGCGCGGTGCACGCCGTGTTCTTGCGTCGCAAGCCGCGCCCCGAGGAGCCCTCGCGCTATTTCTACAGCGTCGGGTACCTGCGCTTTGCGAACGGCGAGCCCTCTCCCGTTGAGGTGGTGGCAGAGACCGCGCGCATCTTCGAAGGGCACCCCGAGCAGGCCGTTGCCGTGGGGGCAGACGGCGCGGTGCATGCGCTTTTTCGTGTTCCTGCGTCGGCTGCTGCCGACGGTCAGCTGGTGTACCGGCGCAGGAAGCCGGGTACAGCGGCTTCTTCGTCGACGTGGGGTGAGACCTTGGCGGTGAGCGACGCCTCGACCTCCGCATCGAGCGGGGCCATCGCCGTCGATGGCAGCGGCACGGTGCACTTCACCTATGCCCTCGGCCTTGCCTCTCAAACCATGCACTACCGCTGGCTTGACGAAGACGGATTGCACGAGCCGGTGCCCCTCTCGGCCGCCTCCACGGACCAGGGCAGCGTCCTCGGGATGTCGGCCGCGGCCGATGGCACGGTGCATGTCGTCTACCGACGGAACTACGGAGTGCAGGCAGACGTGCTGTATCGACGCGGAAAAGATGGTGTCTTCGACGACGAGCTGCGTCTGACCAACAGCCCAAACCGCGACGAGCAGCTCGCTGCCATCGACGTGACCGCCTGCGGCGAAGCGGCAGTGGTGCACCCTGACAACTTTGAGAACCTGCCCTTGGGCGAGGTGCACGTCTCGCGGCTGCGCTGAATGGAAAACGCAGAACGACGCCGACGGTCGAGGCGCTGGCTTATGACTCGCCGGCGGGGAGGACCTCCTCGTCGTCGAGCACCGGGAGCTTGCCCCGGTGGGCCTTGCGGCCTCCGCGTGCGTGCTTCGTGTCGTCGAGGGCACCGCCCGTGAGCAGCGCGGCCATGTCCACACACCGATCCACGAGGGCCCGCGCCCCCTCGCGCAGCGCCTCGCTCGCCTGCACGACGCGCACGTTCTGCTCCATGTCCTCGGCGCTCCAGCCCCGCGAATGCGCGATGTAGGGGTATTGGGGAAATTGCACCCCGAGCTCGGCGAAGAAGCCCAGCATCTGGCCAGCGGTACCTTGTACGTTGTCTTGGCCGCCGGTGATGATGAAGCCAGCGGTCTTGTTCTTGAGCAGATGTCGACGAGCGATGGTCTCTTGGTTTTGGATGCAGTTCATCCGCTCGACCATCTTGAAGTAGAGGCTGCTCGCCGCACCCCAGCGAATGGGCGTGGCGATGAGGTAGACGTCGGCCCAATGGACCACCGCCTCATAGACCTGGTCGAGCTGGTCGTTCGGGTCCATCTGGGTGATGGAACAGGGCCACGTGCAAGCGCGTGCCGACTTCGAATAGTACCCCTCGCAGGCGCGGAAGGAGAGGTCGCGCAAGCGCAACAGCCGCGTGTCGCAGCCGCGCGCGGCGGCGTGAACGAGTGCGTCCTCGAGGAGCGCCTCTGAAGTGCTGAAGCGCGGTTGGCCGGGAGTCATGACGGTGGTGGAGATCCCGACGACGCGTACGGACCCCTCGTCTCTCTGGGGCGTGCGCGCCAAGGGATGGGGGGCATGGGGCTGCTTCGTGCGGCGCGTGGCGCTCGCGAGATCGACGAAGACCCGTCCGTCCTCGATCTTGACGGCGTAGGCGGGCACCGCGTCGGCTTCAAAGCCCGGCTCACCGCGACCGGTCTCGTGGTGAAACTTCCAGTAGTGCCAAGGGCACACCACGTAATCGCCGTCGAGGGACCCCTCCCCGAGGGGGCCGCCGACGTGATTACACGCCCCCGAGATCGCGAAGAAGCGTCCGTCTCGATAGGTGAGGGCGATCCGCGTGCGACGAGCGACGACCTGTTGGAGCCCGCGCTGAGAGAGTTGTTCTGCGTTGCCAACGTCGACCCAGTCAGTGGCGTGCTCGGTCATGTCGATTCCTGAGAGAGGGGGAGCACGAAGAGCAGAACACGGGCGTCAGGAGGCGCGCAAGCGCGGGACCGCCCAAGAACCTCGACGGCACCATCGTTGGACTCCCGAGCACCGGCGACGCCACCCCTGCACAGCGCTGCAGCGCTCTGGTAACGAGGCAGGCGGGAATGGCATGCTGGCGGGTCTTTGCCGCGACCCGCTAAAATGAAACGCAGCGGCGCCAAAAGCGCAGAACGTGGGAGCCCCACTGTGAGCCAAGACGACGAGTTGTTCGCTTGCGCCGATGACGACGAGGCGGGGCCAGCGATGGCGACGCCGGGGACCCAGGCGGCGACGACCACCTCGGTGGGGCGACCATGGAAGGTGCTTATCGTCGACGATGATCTTGAGGTGCACAGCGTTACGCGCCTTGCGATAAGCCGCATTGTGTACAAGGGGCGTGGGCTCGAGCTGCTCTCGGCCCACTCGGGAGCAGAAGGCGCGGCGATGCTGCGGGCGCATCCCGACGTCGCTCTCGTGTTGCTCGACGTGGTGATGGAGACCGATGACGCGGGGCTCAGGCTGGTGGAGCTCGTTCGCAAGGAGCTCGAGCTGCGCGCGCCGCGCATCGTCTTGCGCACCGGACAACCTGGCCAAGCACCCGAGGAAAAGATCATCCTCGACTACGACATCAACGACTACAAATCGAAGACCGAGCTGACCTCGCGGCACCTCTTCACCACGGTGGTGGCGGCGCTACGGGCCTATGAAGACATCGTCGCGCTCGAGAAGGGACGCAGGGGTCTGCGGCAGATCATCGATGCTGCGGATTCGCTGCTCGAGGAGCGTGCACTCCGCCAGTTGGCATCGGGGGTTCTCACGCAGCTCGCAGGCCTCCTTGGCGTCGCCCCGAAGGGCTTGTTCTGCCTGAGGCATTTGCGCGACGAGGTCATGAGCGCGGCCTCGCTGCAAGTGCTCGCTGCGGCGGGTCCTTATGAGCCCGCCCTCGCGCGGCCCCTCTTCGAGACCCACGCCGACCACGCACTGTTGCCGCATGTGCTGCGCTGCCTCGAGACCAAGCAGCACCAGTTCACGCGCCCCTTTACGGTGCTCTACATCGAGCGCCCCTCAGCGGCGAAAGACGATGTGGTGGTCTGCATTGAGGTGGAGGGTGAACTCGACCCGATAGACGTGGAGCTATGCTCTGTGTTTGCGGCGAAGATCGCGCGCAGCGTCGACAACGTCACGTCTTTCGAGGCGCTGAAGACCGAACATGATGCGCTCGCTGCCAAAGTGGCAGCGCGAGAACGAGAACTCGAGCAAATGAACGAGCAGCTCGAGCTGCTGTCGGCAGCGGATGTCCTCACCGGCGTCGCCAACCGACGCTCTTTCCACGCTGAGGCCCAGCGGGCCATCGCCTATCGTCGACGGTATCGCAGCGCACTCAGCATCGCTCTCGTCGACGTGGATGGCCTCCAAGAGGTGAACGCCCGTTATGGAAGCGTGGATGGTGACGAGGCGCTGCGCCACATCGTGAGGGTATGCCAAGAGCAGCTGCGCACCAACGACGTCATCGGCCGCCTCGGCGGCGAAGAGTTCGGCGTGTTGCTGCCCGAATGCGACCTGGCCGCTGCCCACGTCGCTGCAGAGCGCTTGCGGGTCGCCATCGAGGCACAACCTGTGGCGCTTCCCTGGGGCAGCTTGCCGCTCACCGTCAGCATCGGGGTCTCGGAGGTGGTGTCGGCCGACGACCAGATCGAGCTGCCGCTCAAGCGCTGCGAAAGCGCACTGCAAGATGCGAAGGCGGCAGGGAAGAACCGCTGCGCAGCGCTCTCTTATGCGGCGCCCGAACTCGGACTCAAGCCGCTGCCCTGACCGATTCTGCCGGAGATGCGATACCCCCGACGTCGGCAGAAGGCTCGACGTCGGGGACCTTCGGAGAGAGCGTCTATGACGAGGAGGACCTCAGAAGTCCTCATCGAACGCGACGTCGCCGCTGACACCGACCTGGTAGGCGCTGACCCGACGCTCGAAGAAGTTCGCCAGCTCCTGCACGTCCTGCAGCTCCATGAAGGAGAAGGGGTTCTTCTGGTGGTAGCGGCGCTGGCAGCCGAGCCGCACGAGGCGCTGGTCAGCGACGTACTCGAGATACTGCTGCATCTCTTTGAGCGAGAGGCCCGAGATGCCTCCACCGAGGAGGTCTTCCGCGAAGGCGAGCTCACAGTCGATGGCCTCGGCGATCATCTCGTGGATCTGCGCCTCGAGGTCGGCGTCGAAGAGGTCGGGCTCTTCCCGGCGCACGGTATCGACCACCTCGAACGCAAAACCCATGTGCCCACTCTCGTCGCGGAACACCCAGTTGGTTCCGGCGGCGAGGCCATGCAACAGGCCGCGGCTGCGGAGGAAGTAGACATAGGCGAAGGCAGCGAAGAAGAAGAGGCCCTCGATGCAGGCGGCGAAGCAAATGAGGTTCAGCAGGAACTGTCGTCGCTGCGCGCGGGTGTCGAGGCGGTCTAGATGCTGGATGGAGTCGATCCACTTGAAGCAGAAGGCCGCCTTCTTCTGAATGCTGGGGATGGTGTCGATGGCACGAAACGCTGCGTTGCGCTCGTCGTGATCGGGCAGATAGGTGTCGAGCAGTGTCAGGTAGAACTGAACGTGCAGTGCCTCTTCGTAGAGCTGCCGCGAGAGGTAGAGCCGGGCCTCGGGTGCGTTCAGGTGGCGATAAAGGTTCAGGACGAGGTTGTTCGCTACGATGGAGTCACCGGTGGCGAAGAACGCGACGAGGCGCTGGATCAGGTGACGCTCAGCGGGGCTCATCTTCGTCGTGAGGTCACCGGTATCGGTGCTGAAGTCCACCTCTTCGACGGTCCAGGTGTTCTTGATCGCGTCTCGGTACATGTCGAAGAACACCGGGTAACGCATGGGCCGCAGCGTGAGGTTCATGCCGGGGTCGAGCAGCGAAGGCCGCTCGCCGCCAGCGACGGGAGCCGCAGGGACCTTGGTGCCGAGGCTCGGCAGTCGCATGGGCTCGAAGTCGTTGTCATGACCGGTGTTCATCGCGAGAGCTCCGGTTGCGTGGGGGTTCGTCGTCGCCATGGTCTCCTCCGTTCTGAGCGTCGCGGTCATTGGCAGGCCTCACAGGCCTCAGGGTTCTCGAGAGAACAGGCCACCGCAGCCTCGGCCTGCGTCGCTGCGTCGTCGTTGCTTGACTGCGTGCTCGGTCGTGCCGCTTGCACGTCGACGGTGGTCTTGGCGATGCGCGTCGCGGGGCGGCTGCGCAGGTAGTAGGTGGTCTTCAGCCCGCGCTTCCACGCATACATGTACATCGACGACAATCGACCGATGTTGGGGCTCTCGACGAACAGATTCAGCGACTGGCTCTGGTCGATGTAGGCGCCGCGGTCTGCGGCCATATCGATGAGGCTCCGCATGGGGAGCTCCCACGCCGTGCGGTACACCAGCTTGAGCTCGTCGGGCAACGCCTCGACCTCTTGCACCGAGCCCTCGCCGCGCTTGAGTTGGTCGCGGGTTGCCTCATTCCATAGACCGAGGCGCTCGAGTTCGCGGACGAGATAACGGTTCACCTGCAAGAAGTCGCCAGACAACGTCTCGCGCTTGAACAGGTTCGACACCTGGGGCTCGATGCACTCGTAGCAGCCGGCGATGGAAGCGATGGTCGCCGTAGGCGCGATGGCGACGAGCAGCGAGTTGCGCAAGCCGGTCTCTTGCACCCGGCGCCGCAGCTCTTCCCAAGGGAGGTCGGCGCTGGGGGTCACGCCCCATGCGTCGAACTGCAGCTCGCCGCGTGCCGCGCGTGTCATGGGGAAGTTCGGATGCACCCCAGCCTTCTCGGCGAGCTCGACGGAGGCAGCGAGGGCGTGGAAGTACATGTGCTCGCTGATGCGCGCCGAGAGCGCACGCGCGTCGTCTGCGTCGAAAGGCAAGCGCAACTGGAAGAAGACGTCTTGCAGGCCCATGAGGCCGAGACCCACTGGGCGCCACACCGAGTTCGAGGCCCGGGTGCTGTCGATGGGGTAGTAGTTGAGGTCGATGACGCGGTCGAGCTGCTGCACCGCGCGACGCACGGTGCGGCCGAGCTTCTCGAAGTCGAAGACAGGAGCGCCGTTCTCGTCGGCCTTCAGGTGTCGGGCGAGGTTGATGGAGCCGAGGTTGCAGACGGCGGTCTCGTTCTGATCGGTGACCTCGAGGATCTCGGTGCACAGGTTCGACAAATGGACCGTGCGGCCCGGGTTCGCGGTCTGGTTGCAGGCGCGGTTTGCCTTGTCCTTGAAGGTCATCCAGCCGTTCCCGGTCTGGGCGAGGGTCTTCATCATGCGCGCGTACAGCTGCCGCGCTGGGACCTGCTTCTTCGCGAGACCTGCGCGCTCCGCTTCGGTGTACGCGGCCTCAAAGGCCTCGCCGTAGAGGTCCGGGAGCGTCGGCACGTCTTTGGGGTCGAAGAGCGACCACGCGGCGTCGGCCTCGACCCGCTGCATGAAGAGGTCGCTCACCCAATTGGCGAGGTTCAGGTTGTGCGTGCGCCGCGCCTCGTCACCGGTGTTGTCGCGCAACTCGAGGAACTCCTCGACGTCGGCATGCCACGTCTCGAGGTACACGCAGCAGGCGCCTTTGCGCTTGCCGCCTTGGTTCACCGCCGCCACCGACGCGTCGAGGGTCTTGAGCCAAGGGACGATGCCGTTCGAGTGTCCGTTGGTGCTCTTGATGAGCGAGCCGCGGCTGCGCACTCGGTGGTAGGCCATGCCGATGCCACCGGAGAACTTCGACAACATGGCGACGTCGCTATAGCGGCGGTAGATGTCTTCGAGCTTGTCTTGCGGCGAGTCGAGGAGGAAGCAGCTCGAGAGCTGCTCGTGCCGGGTCCCAGAGTTGAACAGTGTCGGGGAGCTCGGCAGGTACTCGAGACGTGAGAAGAGGCCATAGAGCTCAAGGGCGTCGGGGACCGACTCACTCAACGCACAGGCGACCCGCAAGAAGAAATACTGTGGGGTCTCGATCCAGCGACGAGACTCGGGGTGGCGCAAGAGGTACCGGTCGGCCACCGTGCGAAGGCCGAAGTATTCGAAGCGTCCGTCTGCCGAGGGATCGACGGCGTCGTTGAGCTTGCGCGCGTTCTCCTTCACGAAGGTCGCGAGACGATCGCCGATGAGTCCGAGGCGCACACCGGTCTCGATGGACTGGGAAAAGGAATGAATGTTCTGCCCCGCGACCTCTTTCTCGAGGGTGCTCGCGAGGAGACGAGCGGCGAGGCGCGCATACTCGGGCTCTTCGGCGGTCAGGGAAGCCGCAGTTTGAATGGACAGCTCATCGAGCTCTTTGGTCGTGGCCCCGTCGTAGAGACCGCTGATGGTCTTGGTCGCTACGCGCAGCGCATCGACACGATCGAGGCCATCGCAGCAGCGGCCCACCGCGCGTACGATCTTGTCGAGGTTCACTGGCTCGAAGTCGCCATTGCGCTTCTGCACCCGCATCTGCGTGCTCGCGCCCGTGGAGCGCGGCCGCTCACGGACGGCGGCGTCGACGTCGTCAAAGAGCGCGGGGGAGAGGGGCTTGGCGGAGGAGGCTTGAGGAGAGGGCTGCACGGGTGAATCCTCGAGGACAGAGGTGCTGCGAGAACACACGACTGCAGGAGGAGGCGAGCGATGCGAGCGACGGAAAACCATGCACAGCGGAGCCATCTTCTCGTCGCGAGCGGCGCGCTCGCCTGCCCAAGTCCTGCCGCCGCGCCTCCCGCGAGGAGCGAGGCCAAAGCCGCGGAACGACGACGTCATCCCGCGACACCCCAGCCAGGTATTCGGGCTCGGAGCGCGCCAGGTTTCCCTGGCCACCTACTCCCCAGTCCTTCCCAGCGTTCGTTTCCCCTCGGAGAGAGCGGTCGTGGCGCCAGTGGTATCGCCGGGTTTCGTTCTCCTTCACCGCTGCGGGGCAGCTCCGGATTCGCACCGGATTCCCTGCGTGACGTCGAGAAAACGAACGCAAAACGTTCGCTCTCGAGCTTGGGGCGGCGAACGTATACGAGCAGGGCAGGATCGAGGTCAACCGATATGTGGGGGTGATCTTCATCCTGCACCACAACATGAGGCGGGTACTGGCTTTACGCGTCTCGCGATCGCGGTGAGGAGATGTTTGGCGCGATCGCGAACCGCGTGCGAAGAGGTGAGCGGCCACGCGAGGCGTCACCGCGCTACCGTGGAAGACATGCATCGCTCATTGGGTTGGCGGGTTTTGTTCGCTTTGCTGGGAGGCCTCTTCGTGCTGTGTGCGGGGGTGCAGCACAATGACCCCGACCCGTTGCCATGGATGTGCCTCTACGGTGTCGCAGCGGTGGTGCTGTTCCCCGCTGCGGTGGGCCCGGCCTGCCCCCCGCTGTCCCGGGTGCTGCTGGGCCTCGCGCTCGTCTGGGCTTGCCGACTTTCGCCCTCCCTGGCTCGACTCTTCGAACGGGAGTCCCTGACCTTCGCCATGGCGCAACAAGATGAGGGCCGAGAGGAAGCCCGCGAGGCCGCGGGTTTGCTCCTTGTGGCATTGGCTGCCTACGGGGCTCTCCGACGCGGGCATCCGCGTCTGGGCTGAATCACCCCCACGAAAAAACGGGCGGTTCGCCGGGCAGACGGGGAGGGACGACAAGCGCGTCAGATCCATCGGCATCGCTTGGAAGCTGCGGCCCAACGGCGTAAACGCCGGAAGCACTTTTTGCCGGGGTGAGACCGATGACCGACGCAAAATCGACGATTTTCTATACCTACACCGACGAGGCCCCTGCCCTCGCGACCTTCTCTTTCCTGCCTGTCGTACAGGCCTTCGCCGGGACCTGCGGTGTCGACGTCGTGCTGCGCGACATCTCCCTCGCCGGTCGCATCCTGTCGTCGTTCCCCGAGCACCTCAGCGAGGCCCAGCGTATCCCCGATGCGTTGAGCGAGCTCGGCGCCCTCGCGACGCGCCCGGAAGCCAACATCATCAAGCTGCCGAACATCAGCGCGTCGATGCCGCAGCTGAAGGCCGCCATCAAAGAGCTGCAAGACAAGGGTTTCGCGGTCCCGAACTACCCCGACGAGCCGAAGAGTGACGAAGAGCGCCAGGTGAAGGCGCGCTACGACAAGGTGAAGGGCAGCGCCGTCAACCCCGTGCTGCGCGAGGGAAACTCTGACCGCCGCGCACCGAACGCGGTCAAGCAGTACGCCAAGAACAATCCCCACTCCATGGGCCGCTGGTCCAGCTCCTCGAAGACCGCCGTCGCCACCATGAGCGCGGGCGACTTCAGGCACAACGAACAGTCCGTCACCATCGAGAAGGCCGGTCAGCTGCGCATCGAGCATATCGACGAGAGCGGCACGGTCTCGATGTGGAAGGACAAGATTGCGGTGCAGGCTGGCGAGGTCGTCGACGCCACCTACATGAGTGTCCGCGCCCTGCGCGCCTTCCTCGCCCAGCAGGTGACGTACGCGAAAGACGAAGGGGTGCTGTTCTCGCTGCACATGAAGGCCACCATGATGAAGGTCTCGGACCCCGTCATCTTCGGCCACGCGGTGAAGGTCTTCTTTGCCGACGTCTTCGAGAAGCACGCTGGTCTCTTCGAGCGCCTCGGCGTCAATCCGAATGACGGGCTCGGCAGCCTCACCGACGCCCTCGGCAAGGCCACCGCGGAAGAGCGCGGCCTCGTCGAGCAAGACCTGGCGGCCGCCTATGCAAAAGGCCCCGACCTCGCCATGGTGAACTCTGACAAGGGCATCACAAACCTCCACGTGCCGAGCGACGTGATCATCGACGCGTCGATGCCCGCCATGATCCGCACCTCGGGGCAGATGTGGAACAAAGAGGGCAAGGCGCAAGACGCCCTCGCCGTCATCCCCGACAGCAGCTACGCCAGCGTCTACCAAGAGGTCATCGACTTCTGTAAGGCGAACGGCGCCTTCGACCCGAAGACCATGGGCACCGTGCCGAACGTCGGACTCATGGCGCAAAAAGCCGAGGAATACGGTTCACACGACAAAACCTTCGAGGCGAGCAAGCCCGGCGTTGTGCGTGTCGTCGACGACAGCGGCACCGTGCACTTCGAGCACAAGGTGGAGGCAGGGGACATCTGGCGCATGTGCCAAGTGAAGGACGCGCCGGTGCAAGACTGGGTGAAACTCGCTGTCTCGCGCGCGCGTGCGACGAACACTCCCGCCGTATTTTGGCTCGACGAGACCCGCGCCCACGACCGGGAACTCATCCAGAAGGTCGAGCGCTATCTCAAAGACCACGACACGAACGGGCTCACGCTGAAGGTCTTGGCACCCGCCGTAGCGTGCCGATACTCGCTGGAGCGCATCGCCAAGGGCGAAGACACCATCTCGGTGACTGGCAACGTGCTGCGTGACTACCTCACCGATCTCTTCCCCATCCTCGAGCTCGGCACGAGCGCGAAGATGCTCTCGATCGTGCCCTTGATGGCCGGCGGTGGGCTGTTCGAGACGGGTGCTGGCGGCTCGGCGCCGAAGCACGTGCAGCAGTTCACAGAGGAGAACTACCTCCGCTGGGACTCCCTCGGGGAGTTCCTCGCCCTTGCGGTTTCGTTCGAGCACCTCGCCGAGGCGACGAAGAACCCGAAGGCCAAGGTGCTCGCCGATGCCCTCGACGCCGCCACCGGCCGGCTGCTCGAGGAGAACAAATCCCCAGCCCGCAAGGTGGGGGAACTCGACAACCGCGGTAGCCACTTCTACCTCTGCCTCTTCTGGGCCGAGGCCCTCGCCGCGCAATCTGTCGACGAAACCCTGAAGGCGCGCTTCGCCCCGCTCGCGAAGACCTTGCGGGAGAACGAGGCGACGATCGTGGCAGAGCTCGCCGCGGTGCAAGGGAAGGCCGTCGACATCGGGGGCTACTACGCGCCAGACGAAGCGCTGACCACCAAGGCCATGCGCCCAAGCCAGACCTGGAACGCCGCCCTCGCGGACCTCGGCTGACGATCCTCGGCTCCAAGCGAACGCCCGCGCGAGAGGCCCTTGCGCGGGCGTTCCTGCTTGCAAGCGAGGGCTGCGCCCTGGCTCAAGCGCCGCGCAAGGCCTTGAGCTGCTGCAGGACTTGCCGCGCCTCCTCGGTCTTGGCCCGCACCCCCTGGAGGTCGTGTTTGCTTTCGAGGGCCTTGGCCTCCTTGAGGAGACGCATCCACTTCTTCTCGAGGGCCCGGGCAGGGTCGCGCAGCCACGACATCGGTCTACCACCTCGTCTCTGCAGGCCGGCCTCGCCAGGTCGACCCGTCACCGTGACAGAAATCACATAGCGACTTGTGTCACGTCTGAAGGTAGCGAAAGTCAGGGGTTGGACAGCAACCCTGTCCGCTCTGAGACACCGATTTTTTCTATTGAATTACAATGGTTTATGATTCTGGACAAAAATTTCGGATAGGGCGGTGGAGCCCATGGCGCGACCCCTGAGTTCCCGCCGCTCGCCTTGAGCAGAGCCCCGCCGCGCCCCGTGCCGCGCGGAGCCTGGTTTGGGTCACTGCCAAAAGCAAAGGACGGGTTGGCGGTGCCGTTGCGGTCGAGGAGAGTCGACCGAAGACCCGCCGCTTGCGCCTAAGGGAATCGACGCCTCGCCCCCAAGCCCCAAGGCACCGGGAGAGCAACAACACACCCCCGCAGGCGTCA
>JBMTAX010000029.1:0-14235 GCA_049429145.1 Myxococcota bacterium | reverse complement strand
GGTCGTCGACAGTTCCCCAACGGCAGCGAGCACTTCGCCCTGGGATGGAGGGCGGGGTTGGAGCGTCGCCCCCTAAACCCGGGGCGCCGAGCTCAGGCGTACCGGGGACGCCGCTTCCAGGCGGTGCGCCATCGTCGCACTCGTACCAGCCCGACTCGACGTCGAAGCAGAAGCCATCCGCGTCGGCGTTCTCCGCGCCGAGATTGCCATTGTCGACGCCGGGCGGTAGCGCGTCCGGCTCTCCATCGCCGTCCCAATCATCGAGTGCGCCGTCGCCGTCGGTGTCAAACGCATCCGGGAGGCCATCACCGTCACTGTCGATGGCGTCAGCCGTGCCATCGCCGTCGGTATCGAAGGCGTCGGGCTGCCCATCACCGTCGAAGTCCACCTGTCGCCAGGTCTGCTCCGCGCCGCTCGTGGAGGTCCGCCCATTCGGCTTCTCGTCGGGCGTCGTGCACGCCGCCAAGGCGGGGAGGGAGAGGGCCACGAGCGCTAGGCGAACCACCTTCATGCGAGCCTCCTGCAGCTGAGATTGTGGACCTGTTGCGCCTTCGCTCCCATCGGCCAGCTGGCGGTCGGACACTCATCCGATGCGATAAGAACACTCGTGCCGATGCATCTACCTGCGCTCGCTCGTTGCGCCGACCCCGACGAACGCCTAGGTTCCCCCGCCATGAGTGAGCAGCCCTCGCCGCTATTTTTGCGGGCTCTTCGACGAGAGCCCACCGAGCGTCCCCCCGTGTGGTTCATGCGGCAGGCGGGGCGGTACCTGCCCGAGTACCGCGCGGTGCGGGCGAAGACGGACTTCCTCGGGCTCTGCAAGACCCCCGAGCTCGCCTGTGAGGTGACGCTGCAGCCCATTCGCCGCTTTGCCTTCGACGCCTCCATCGTCTTCTCAGACATTCTCATCGTGCCCGAGGCCATGGGGCTGGACCTTAGCTTCGGCCCGGGGGAAGGACCGCGTTTCGGGGAGCCTGTGCGCAACGCCGCGGCCGTCGACCGACTTCGCGTTTACGAGCCCGGGGAGGAGACCCCATTTCTCCTCGACACCATTCGCCTGCTCGTCCGTGAACTGCCTGCATCGGTGCCGCTCATCGGCTTCGCCGGCGCGCCCTTTACGGTGGCGAGCTATATGGTGGAGGGCCAAGGTTCGAAGCATTTCCTCGAGATCAAGCGCATGATGTACGAGGCTCCTGCGCTTTTCGAGGCGCTACTCGACAAGCTCGTGCGCACCACCATCTCCCACCTAAAGGCGCAGGCCGAGGCCGGTTGTCGTGCGCTCATGCTCTTCGATACGTGGGCTGGCGAGCTTGGCCCAAGCGATCTCGCGCGCTTCGCGGTTGCCCCGGCTGCGCGCATCATCGAGGCATTACGGCCGCTCAGGGTGCCCGTGGTGTATTTCGCACGCGGCTGCGCCGATGCTCTCGACGTCGTAGCCCGCGCAGGGGCCGACGCCTACGGGCTTGACTGGCGTGCACGCATCGCACGGTCTTGGGCGACCCTTGGGCCCGATGTCGCCGTGCAGGGAAACCTCGATCCAGCGGCGCTTTTCGCGCCCGTCGATGTCGTGCGTGTCAAGACACACGAAGTGCTCGCAGAGGCGGCCGGTCGGCCTGGGCACGTCTTCAACCTTGGCCACGGCATTCTCCCCGAGACCCCCATCGCTTCCGTCGAGGCGGTGTTGGAGGTTGTGCATGGCAGTGCGAATGCGTGAGGCCTCTGATTCAACCCCACTCGTGATGTCTGCTCGCCGTTCATATCGAACGAGGGCAACGGCTCAGAGGTGGGGCCGACGAGGTTTCGATGTCCCGCCCGTCGCTAACGACGAGGAGCGAGCCCATGGATGATTCCCCCCACCTGAGTGAAATGAGCGAGGCGCCTGTGCGTCACGACGCGACCGCAACACCACCCGACGACGTTCAACTCACTGCTGCCCTGCAAGAACGCGCCCGCGATCTGCGGCAACAAATCCACCGTCGCGTCGTCGGCCAAGAGCGCGTTGTCGAGTTGCTCCTCCTCTCGTTGTTTTCCCGCGGACATGGGCTTTTCGTGGGCGTACCTGGTCTCGCGAAAACCCTCCTCATCCAAACCCTCGCCGAGGGGCTCGGCCTCAGCTTCGGTCGCATCCAGTTCACGCCCGATCTCATGCCGAGCGACATCACAGGCACAGACGTACTCGAAGAGGACCGGGCCACCGGACGGCGCAGCTTCCGCTTCATTGAGGGCCCAGTATTCGCGAATGTGCTCCTCGCCGACGAGATCAATCGTACGCCGCCGAAGACCCAGGCTGCACTGCTCCAAGCGATGCAAGAGCAGCGGGTGACCGCAGGGGGGCGCACCTACCCCCTGCCCGATCCGTTTCTCGTCTTCGCGACGCAGAACCCGATCGAGCAGGAGGGCACATACCCACTGCCTGAGGCGCAGCTCGACCGCTTCATGTTCCTCATCGATGTGGGGTATCCGAGCGAGGACGAGGAGGTGGAGATCGTACGAACGACGACAGGCACCGGCCTCGATCCGTTGCATCCCGTTCTCTCCGCCGCCGAGGTCATGGCCTTTCAAGCCCTGGTGCGACGCGTGCCTGTGCCTGACCACGTGATCCGTTATGCCGTGACCCTGGCGCGTGCGACGCGACCTGGCGAGGGTGCCCCATCGGCGCTGCGAGACCGTCTCTCGTGGGGCGCTGGCCCTCGTGCGAGCCAGAACCTCGTGCTCGGGGCCAAGGCGCGGGCGGCGCTCGATGGTCGCTACGCCGCCAGCGTCGATGACGTCCGGGCCGTTGCGGTGCCCGTGCTCTCCCACCGCGTGGTCTTGAGCTTCGGCGCCAGCGCTGCAGGCGTGCAGGCGAGCGACGTCATCACCGACCTGCTCGCGAGCGTCCCGGCGGGCAGTTCACGGGGGTAAACAGGTGGAGCGAAGCGGTGGACAGGTCGGTCGGTCCGAGGGGCGCACGCTCTTAACGGCGGCGGACGCTTTCGGCATCGCTTCCCTCGAGTTGCGTGCCCGCGCGGTGGCGGAAGGCGTGCTGGCCGGCGCTCACCGCAGCCGCCGCCTTGGGGCGTCCACGGAGTTCGCGGATCACAAGCTCTACGCGCCAGGTGATGAACTCAAGCGTCTCGATTGGAAGGCTTACGCTCGTGTCGATCGTTTCTATGTTCGTCGCTACGAGGAAGAGACCAACCTCGACGTCTACCTCGTCGTCGATGCGTCTGGCTCCATGGCTTACGCGGGTGGGGCGCAGGGGGCATATCGTCACTCAAAGCTCGATTACGCCGCTACCCTCGCGGCGGCCATCGCGTGGCTCGCAGGTCGCCGCAGCGACGGCGTGGGCCTGAGCATCTTCGCGGGTGGTGAACAAACGTCGCTGCTGCCAAGCGCCCGTCACGCGAGCGGGGCGGCGCTTCTCCGCAGCCTCGAGGCGATGACGGCCCATGGACCTACCGCGCTGCTTGATACCCTTGAGCAGGTTGGCCGCCGCCTCCACCGCAACACCCTCATCGTCGTGTTCTCCGATCTGCTGGAGGTGCGCGAGGAGGCGCTCGACCCCTTGGCGGTGCTTCGCCGTCGGGGGGCTGATGTCATCCTGCTGCATACCCTCGATCGTGACGAACTCGAGTTCCCCTTTGATGGGGTGGTGCGTTTCGAGGACATGGAACAGGATCGGATAGTGCAGGTGGATGCGGGTGGCGTGCGCTCGGCCTATCTCGACGAGCTTCGTGCCTTCCTGGAGCGGATGCAGCGGGGCGCGCATGAGAGGGACCTTCGCTATTGCCTCGCCCCCACCGACGACCCACCGGCGGAGCTGCTGCGTCGTGCCTTGGCCAGCGGTCCTCTCCTCGGGCGGGTGACGTGATGGGGCTCGCCTTCGTCGCCCAAGCATTGGCCGTCGGGGTCGCCTTGGCGGGCCTGCCTTTGCTCATTCACCTCATCTCTAAACGCCGCGCGCGACACGTGCGCTTCGCCGCCCTCGATTTCATTGTGAGCAGCAAGCGGCGCACGACCAGAAGCCTTCGTCTGCGGCAGTGGCTGCTCCTGTCGCTTCGCACGCTCCTCGTCGCGGCCATCGCGGCGGCGGTCGCGGGACCGTTTCTGGAAGAGGATGACGCGACTGCTGACGGGGCACAGCCCCTCGTGGTCATCCTCGCCATCGACGACAGCGCGTCGATGCACGCAACCCTAGATGGGCGCAGTGCCTTTCAGCGCGCGCGCGCTGCTGCGGAGCGAGTGCTCGAGGAGACCGCGGCTGACGTGCGGTTCGCCCTCTTGGCGTGCTCCGACCGACCGAGGGACGTCGTCGCGACGCCGACCTTCGAGCGGGCCCCCCTGCGACGGGCGATCAAGGATCTCATTCCCCGTTATGGCCGCTCCGACCTCACCGCGTGTATTGCGCGGGCGGCGGACGTCGGCGCCACGGTCGAGGGCGAAGGGGACCGTCGGGTGATGGTGTTCAGCGATCTCGCCGCCCACGCTTTTGTCGACGGAGCGAGGCCCGTGCGTGGTTCGGTCAGCGTCGAATGGCATCCGGCATTCGACGAAGAGGCGCCTCCGAACCACGGACTTTCTCGACCGGAGGTGTTGAGGACAAGGGTCGGTGACAGTGACGGTGTCAGCGTCAGCTTTTCCCTCTCTCAGTTCGGGGGGCTTCCGCATGAGGTTCCCGTCGACTTGTTCTTGGCGGACCAACGGGCTGCTCGGCTCACCGTGGCGGTCACCAGTGGCGCTGGCGAGCGCCGTTCCTTCGCTCACGCACTCTCTCGCGACGGCGCGCTGTCCGCCGAGGAGTCCTTCGTCGAGGCTCGACTCGTTACGCCCAGCGATGCGCTGGCGCTCGATAACGAGCTGCTCTTGCCGATGGCGCTGACGGCACCGGTCAGTGTTCTGGTCGTTGATGGAGCACCTCAGCCCGTGCCTTTTCGCGACGAGGTTTTCTACCTCGAGAGCGCCCTGCGCCAGGGGCGTGCGGGGGCGATGCCATTCGCCGTTCGGGTGACAGGCGAGGAGGGGCTGCATGCGGGGGCGCTCGCCGAAGCGAAGGTGGTGGTGCTCGCGAACGTCGCGAGGGTCTCAGACGAGGGTGCGCGGGCGCTGATCGAATTCGTGCGCGCAGGGGGCGGCTTGCTCGTCACGGCTGGCGATCAAATCGACATTGATTGGTATAATGCGACGCTGTCACCTCTTCTCCCAGGAAGGTTGCGAGGAGCAAAAGGGCAGGCGTTGCTCGACGACGCGAACATCCGCGATCCGCTTGGCTTTGCCCGCATGGAAGAAAGCCATCCTCTCTTTGCCGAGCTCGATGCTGCACAGGATGGCGGCCTCGTCGGTCTGAGACGCGTGCAGAGCTGGACGACGCTGCTGCTCGAGCCCGAGCCAGGCGCCCAGCGAGAGGTGCTCGTGCATTTCTCCAATGACACGCCAGCTCTGGCCGGCCGTTACGTCGACAGTGGACGCGTGCTCCTGCTCGCGACCACTATCGATCGCGATTGGACTGACTTTCCCATTCGACCTGGCTTCCTCCCTCTCGTGCAGCAGATGGTCCTCTATCTCGCTGGTGCGCTCGACGCTGGTAGCCCCCGGCTGGTCACGGTGGGCGACCCCCACCCGTTACTGCTTCCCCGTGGTGCCACCTCCCTCGAGGTGAGGGGGCCTCTAGGGACGCGGGAGCGCCTGACACCTCTTTCGGAGGGGGACGCTCGCGCTGATGGCAGCCAAGAACTGTCGTTCTCGAAGGTGGAGGCGCCGGGTCTGTACCGGGTCTTCGCGAGCTTTGCGGAGGGGGAACTGCGGGAGCTTGCTGCAGAGCGTTTCGCAGCGTCCATTCCGCCCGAAGAGTCCGACCTGCGCCGCGCGAGCCCTGAGGTGTTGCGTAGCGCCTTGCCCGAGGGCGCGATCCAGCGTGCAGGCGCCTCGGGCCGCGCACAGGCAGCACTGTGGCCCTGGCTCCTGCTGCTCGCCATCGGGCTGCTGCTCGCCGAGTCCGCCATGTTGCGTCGCGACGTCGTAGGACGCTGAGGCGGCATTGCGCCCATGTGTGCCGATGCGCCGGCTATGCGTCCCCTGCTACGCTTCTGCTCATGCGACAAAGCCGCGCAGACACCCACTGCATCTCCCCCTCGTTCGACCGCTCCGTGGTGGGTCTCGTTTCTTGCCGGCACCGACAACTTGTTCCACCACAAGCGGCGCCCTGCCGGCGCTGGTGGGGACGGCTGGGACTCTGGCTCGCGGTCTGCTGGGGGCTCGCCCCGGCCGGATGCGTGCTGCTCGGTGTCGACGACATTCCTTGTAGTGACGACGACAACTGCCCCCCGTCGCTGCATTGTCAGGGTTCCGTCTGCACAAGGGAACAGGCAGTGCCGAATGAACTGTCTGATTCCGGTAGCCAAGCCACGGGAACGACAGATTCGGGAACAACAGATTCGGGAACGACAGATTCGGGAACGACAGATTCGGGAACGACAGATTCGGGAACAACAGATTCGGGTACGCCCGATTCCGGACTGGGTGATGCCGGTGCCGATGACGGCGGTTCAAATGACGCAGGGCTCATCGACGCGGGCGTCAGCGATGCAAACTCACCTGAAGATAGTGGCGCCGACGACGTGGGGGAGTCCGACGCGGGGGGGGCGGTTCCCTGCGGCGGCGAGTGTCCGGGCCTGTGCGCCAATAATACATGCGTGGAATGCTTGGTCGCTGCGGATTGTCCGAGCGAGCCTTGTGGCGAGCCGATTTGCATCAATACCCAATGTATGAGCACCCCCCTTTGTCCTTCGGGCGAGCAGTGCCGGATTGTGGACGGGGCGGGGGAGTGTGTGCAATGCCTCGACGATGGCGATTGTGGGGCGCCGCAAGTTTGTGACAACCGACCCGGCGGCGCTTTTGTGTGCGTCGACTGCAATGGGAATGACGACTGTCCGAATGGTCAGTTTTGTCGCACCGAGCAGGGGGCGTGCGCTGCTTGCGCTGTCGATGCTGATTGTCAGAATGAGGGCTTTTGTTCACCCAATGGCCTATGCAGCTCTGCCGGGTGCCAGTTTGGGGACTCTCCCTGTAGCGGGTCGACGCCATTCTGCCTCGAAGAACAACAGCGCTGCGTCCAGTGTGTCGCTGATGCCGACTGTCCCGCAGCCTCCCCTCGCTGTGTTGAAAATAGCTGTGTGCAATGCTTGTTGAACTCTGATTGTGATGACAACAGCTGGTGCAGTGGCGACGAGACCTGCCAAGGGGGGCAGTGCAACAGCGGAGCTGCGCGCTGCTCCAACACGTCGTGCCTCGAAGGCCAAAAAACGTGCACGCAGTGTAACGATGATGGCGACTGTGCAGGGGCCGGACGCTGCGACCTTACCCTCGGGAGTTGTGTGGGCTGCCTGTCGAACACAGATTGCCCCACGTGGGCGGAATGCACAGGATCCGAATGTTCGCCGCCCCCGCTGCCTAGCACCGGGCTCGTGCTGCATGTCCCCTTCAGCGCGAATCTGACGGAGCTGGTCTCCTCTTCGGCGCTGCAAGAGTTCGCCACCATTTCTTCTCCGCCATCCACGGACTCTCGTCTGGTGAGCGCCCGCTTCGGGGAGGCAAACCACGCCTACGAGTGCCGCGCTTCCGAGTCGCGGCCGGTGGTTCTCCCCGGTGGGAAGTTCGCCAATGAGCAAAATGGCGCGGCCCTTAGTTTGTGGTTCCGCGCGACCGGTCAGGCAACAGGCGAGCAGGGCACTCTGCTCACCTATCCCGCGCTCACCACGGCCGTCACCAACAACGTCGGTTCGCCGGACGAAGATCCCACCGTAGGCGGCGGGGGGACCCCGCTGGTACCCATGATTCGATTACGGCTGTACGACCGCATGGTGCGTGCGGAGCTTGGGCTCAACAACGGAGCGAGCACGGCGCTGCAGTCCCCTGCCATGAACATTCTCGATGACAACTGGCATCATGTGGTCGTCGAGATCTCGGGGGGGGCGGTCAAGACGGCACGTCTCTTCGTCGATGGCAGCGCAGCAGCAACCACCAATCTTCCGGAATCTGCCGGGCTCGGGAGCGACGGAGATTCGGCCACACGGGGGACCATATGTGATCCTGCGACAGCAGACATAGGTACCCAACTCGCTGGGGCAGTCGACGACATTCGGTTCTTTCAGTGGACGCAGACCCAGTTCGACAGCACCCAGCGCGTCCTCACCGACGCCGAAATAGCTGCGCTCTACCACGAGGGCTACTGGCCTCCCTGAGTCGCAGCCTCGCATTTTCCCGCACCGGCAATGGGCTGCCTTATGTCGGCGTCGACACGACGATGGCTCGCCCGCGCGCTGCAGGTGACGAGCTCAGGGGGCGCTCCCGTCGGGCAGCAGGGTGAGTAAGGTCGACCCTGCCGAGACCGTGTCTCCGGGGGACACTTGCACAGCCACCACGCGACCCGCTCGAGGCGCTTTCACGACGTAGATTCGACGCGCACCTTCGAGGTTCGCCATTTCGCGCCTGATGCTGGCGAGTTCCTGCTTCGCCCGCGCATCCCCCGCCTCTGCTGCTTCGCGAAAGGCGCGTTCTTCCCGTCGAAGGGCGGCAAGTTTGCGCTGAGAGCGCGGCGCATCGTCGACGAGACGGAGCAAAGCTGCCCCCGCCTGCACTTCCGAACCTGGCACGCACAGAATCTCCGCCACTGTCCCAGGGGCCCCACTACGCACTTCCTCGGGAGGCAGTGGGGCGGAGTCCGACGGCCCTTGGTGCTCGGTCAGACCCGACGCGACGTCGGGCACGGGCTGCGGCGCGGTAGGCGATGGTGAGTCGTGATTCAGCCCCGATATCGTCGGTGGGGACGCTGCGGGGAGCGCCTCCACCGGCAGCAAGACGTCGACCTCGGCGGGGGCTCCCTCATCCTGGCCCACCCACGTCCAGAGGGCCCCCATGCCGCAAGCAACCAAAGCCACGCCCACCAGCGGCCCCAAAAAGGCGACGCCCGTACGCTCTGCTGGCAACGAGCTAGGTCCCTTGGGCGCGAGTGCCCTTGCGGGTTGTTCTCTTGCGGGTTCCACTCCCGCCAATGTCTCGTCCCGCGGGGGCTCGGACGCCGGTAGCACTTCTTCGTCGACGGGCCGCGGATGCGACCGTTCGAGGCCGCCAAACACGTCACTTTCGGCACTGGACTCGGGCGATGGCTCACCGCCCGAAAACCGCAAGGAAGAGGCATCCAGAAGCGCCGTGGCCGCCTGGGGGCCCGCGGTCACGACGTCAGGGGCGGCCGTTCGCTCTGGAGGAGCAGCGGGGGGCCGTCGCGAGGCAGGCGTAGAGGGCGGAGGCGGCAGAGGAGGGGGCTCGCTGCGCCTTCCCGGGGATGGGGGGGCCCTTCTGAGCGCCGGCAGAGGAGGAGGGCTCTCTCCTCGTCGAGCGGCGGCGAGCGGCACGGGGGGCTCGGTGCTCGCCCTTGGCGCCGCGAGCCACGCGCTCTCCGCCTCCTCTGGTCGTCCCGAGGGGCCGCGGAATCGGATGCGCTCGTCACATACCTCGAGCACGTCGTCGTCGTTGAGCGGAAAGCGGGGCCCGACGAGGAGACCATTGACCAGCGTGCCATTGCGCGACCCGCAATCCGACACCACATAATGGCTGCCCGTGAACTCTATCTGGGCGTGGCGTCGGCTAACCCCTTCCGCTCGGCGCAGGATCAGCTGGCAACTGCTCGAGCGACCAATGAAGCACACCTCAGCGCCGAGGCGCACTTCGTCGCCTTTGTGCTCTCCGGCCTCGACGACGAGCGTTGCCGATGCCTGGTCCCTGGCGGCCACCACGCGACCCCCGCGACGAGACATCTCTGGCTCGCTGCCACCGAGTGGAGGTGTGTGTTCGGCCGTTGGGCGGCGGGTCAACTGCGTCCCCTCCCGCACCAGCTCACCACAGACGCTCTCCTCGAGGCATCACCCCTGGCCCGCTGTCCTTCACGTTTAGACGTGCACGTACTCGGCATCGATGAGGCGCTTCACGATGGTGGAGGTCTTCAGGTCGGTGTAGGGGCTTTGGTCGAGTACGGATTGGAAGAACCCGAGGTTGAAGATCAGTTGAAAGACCTCGAGATCTTCGCGGGTCAACGAGGCCAAAGGGGCGTTCATGGGCCTCGCCACATTCAACATGTCCTCGGGCTCGGGGAGATCACTGAGCCGCTTCAATTCGTCGCGCTCGCGAGCCGCCTCCATCACCAGCTGCTCGGTGGTCTCTTCAAGCTCGAGCATAAAGTCTTCGTTCGTCGGGGGAAGAAGACGGAACTCTCCCTCCATCCATCCAGTGATGCGGAACAAAGCCTTCATGGGACCGAGGTCGTCGCTGTCATTGATGGTCGCGTACACGACGCGCCCGTCGCGCACGAAGACCCGCCCGGAGTCTTCGCCGTTGGTCACCGACAGGACACCGCTCTTCTTCATCGACGCGAGCATCGGCAACAGCGTTGTCACCGGCATCTCCGTGAGAGACCCGCTCATCGAGGTGCCATCGCCACCGCGACTCGCCATGTTCTTCGCGCGGTTCTGCGCGAGCTGGCTCAGTTCCGCGGCGTTCAAAGCGTCCTCTTGCTCGAGCGCGCCATTGGAGACGTCAATGAGCTTCAGGATGCTGGTGCCGATCAGTACCCGATCGCCCACCTTCAACGATGCCCGTTCAATCTTCTCGCCGTTGACGAAGGTGCCATTGGTGGAGTTGAGGTCCTCGATGAGCACCTTCCCACTGGCCGTGGTCAGTCTCGCATGCTTGCGGGAGACCATGTCTTCGACGAGAACGATGTCCAGCTCGCCCCCGCGCCCGATGAGCACTTCCTTCCCTCCCGGGATGGGGAACTCACCCCCCTGGTACTTCCCGGAGATGAACCGGAGCGCAAAGCCGCTCGACGAATCGGTCACAGCAGGATCCTCGGCCATAGGACGCAGAAGTGCGCCTGTCTCACCCCTCTATGGATAGGTCTTCGGCGCACGCTTCTCAAGTTCCCTGTTCTCCCGCTTGGCTTTTGGTGGCTGACTCGGCGTCCAGCTTTTGCAGGTTGTGGCGCGCGCGGTGGCGCTCGATCATCTGCGCGTAGAGCCGCGCCCGCGGGTCTTCTGGATGGTCCTCGAGGATTTGGTCGAGGGCGGTGAGGGCCTCGTCGCTGCGGCCGAGGCTGAACAAGGTGATGGCGTGGTGGGTTCGCGCAGGGAGGTAGTCAGGGTTTTGTGCGAGGACGGTTTTGACCTCGCGAAGAGAGTCCTCGAGCTGTCCCGCATCCCGGAGTACCTGCGCGAGGCGGAGGCGCAGGTCTAGAAAGGTCGGCCGCAGCACGAGGGCTCGACGATATTCGGCCGCGGCTTCTGAGAAGGCCGCGGCAGCAGCGTAGACCTCCGCGATATCCGCATGCAGGTTGGCGAGCTTACCCAGCACGAACGAGTCGAGCCGCGCGCCCGGTCGCGTTGACGTCTGAATGGCCCGTCCGTACACGGCCTGAGCTGCCTCGTACTCGCCCATATCGTTGCAAGTTACCGCGAGGTTGAGGCTCGCCTCCGTGTACGCTGGATTTATCTCCAGGGCTCGTTCGAAGCTCTGGCGCGCCAGCTGGAAGCGTCCCGCATCGTGGTGAATGACCCCGAGCATGTTGTAGACGTCGGCATACTTCACCTCGGCCGCAGCGAGACGTGACAGGTGGGCCTCCGCGCGATTGTAGTCTTTCCGCGCGTACAGGTCTCTGCCCGTCGCGAGCGCTTCTCGCAGCTGGTCGTCCATATGCTCCCTCAAACTGTGATTCTAGCAAACATCACGTTGGTCGACGAGCGCCCCGGCCAGGCGACGTCCTTCGACCGGTTGGCTCACAGCGCATCCACTGGACTGTGCCTTGGGGGACCCATGTCAGACCGTCCGAGACGTTCTGCGAGGGCGAGATGAGGTGATGACCGCACGATGGCCCGCGCCTCCTCGAGGTCGGGCGGGCTTGGCGCACCGAGGAACTGCATCTTGAGGCGCGCCACACGGGCGAGGGCATCCTCAGCCCGGGAGCGCGGGACCTCTCCGCTCTCCACGAGTTTGTGGGCCGCCTCGATGGCGCGCGCTTGCTTCTCCTCGTCGTGGCAGATCAAGAACAGATCGATGCCCGCAAGGAGACCGAGACGCACGAGCTCCTCTACCTCGTAGCGGTCAGCCACGGCCTTCATTTCGAGGTCGTCCGAGATCACAACGCCCCCGAAGCCGAGACGTTCCTTCAGCAGAGAGTGGAGCACCGCCGGGCTGAGGGTCGCAGGCAGCGCTTCGTCGAGGACACGAAAGAGCACGTGGGCCGTCATGATCGACGCTACGCCCGCTTCGATGGCCGCCTGGAAGGGTGGCAGCTCCACCCGTTCAAGACGCTCGAGGTCATGGGCGAGGACGGGGAGCTCGAAGTGACTGTCGGTCGAGGTGTCACCGTGCCCTGGGAAGTGCTTCGCGCAGGCAGCGACGCCCGCCTGCTGCATCCCCCGCAGGAGCTGTGTGGCAGCATGAGCGACAGTCGCTGAGGTTGCGCCAAAGCTGCGATCACCGATGACAGGATTCGCAGGATTTGTATCGACGTCGACCACAGGCGCGAAGTCAAGGTGAAAGCCGAGGGCGCTAAGCTCACGCGCCATCATCGCACCGACCCGGTACGGCAAGTCCTCGTCATCTACGCTGAGCTCTCCCAGTCGGCGCATCGGTGGCAGGTCGGTCATAATGCCGCGCAGCCGGGCGACGCGCCCGCCTTCTTGGTCCACCGAAACCAGCGTCGGGTGCTCTGCGGTGCCCAGGGTGAAAAGCCTTCGGTTCAGCTCCACCACCTGTTCGAGCGACTGAATGTTGCGGGTGAACAGGATCACTCCCCCGGCACCCTCCCCGGCGAGGAGTTCCTTCGCCCCATCGGGGATCTCGTGGCCCTCGAAACCGAGCAAGAAGAGCTGACCGAGGGGGAGTTTTGCCATGGCGCGCCGCCTTGTCGTTTTGATGCATCACCGGGATGGCACGGTTGCAGGGGTTCGGTCCACGATCACCCTGTGGCCGTAACATGGGGGCGAAGCGTACCGCCGTCGCCTTTTCCTCACCAGGGGGCGATCATGCCGGTGCTTCGTTCCCCGCTTCCTGGGTTGCGTCCTTGCTCGGCCTCATGCGAGGACCCCCTCGACGCTGTACAATCGGGTACCCTTACCGCTCTGGCATGGCCGCCGCGACATCTCTTCCCCACTGGGAGGCCCGAAACCCCGTGCTCTTCTTCGGTTCATGTGTTTCTGAACGACGATTCGGGTGGGGCATTTCAGGCCTCTTGCTCGCGTGCGTGCTGTTGTCGACCACCGACGGGCACGCCCGTCGACGACGCGGTGCCAAGGAGCAGAGCACTGCCCCCATGGCGGAGGCACCTCCCCGGCCCGTATGGGTGAATCCTGCGGCCGACGAGCGGCTCCGAACCGCACTCAACGAAGTGTTGCAGCGTGAATCCCTGGCTGGTGCGGAGGTCGGTTTTCTTGCCACTTCTCTCGACGACAGCTCTGTCATCGCAGAGTCAGGGGCCGATCTACTCATCAACCCCGCGAGCAACGCCAAACTGCTCACTGCCGCTGCTGCGCTGCACTTCCTAAAACCCGAGTACCGATTTCGCACTGAATATTTTGTTCGCGGTACCTTGCGGAACGGGACACTTCAGGGCGACCTCGTCGTCAA
This sequence comes from Myxococcota bacterium, assembly GCA_049429145.1. Taxonomy (GTDB): domain Bacteria; phylum Myxococcota; class UBA727; order UBA727; family CAYLZW01; genus JBMTAX01. The sequence goes on along the minus strand of JBMTAX010000029.1, from coordinate 582 downwards.
GGGATACGGAGACCCCACGATCGTCACCGAGCGTCTGCAGCGGGTCGCCAACGAGCTCTATCTATTTGGGATCGAGCGCATCACCGGTGGCATCATCCTCGATGAGTCATTCTTCGACGATCAGAGTGAAGCCGCAGGGTGGGACCTCGAGGACGCCCCCGACCGTGCCTACGCCGCCGGGGTAGGAGCGCTTTCGTTCAACTACAACGCCATCTCTGCGTACGTGCGTCCCGGCGAAGTGGGCGGCCCCGCCGTCGTCAAACTCGACCCACCCGTGGAAGCAGCTGTCCTCGAGGGACAGGTGACGACTGGGCGGTGGCGCACGGGCATGCATGTGTTCACCCGCCATGACAAAGAAACCGGCAAGACCCTCGTACAAGTGGGGGGTAATCTCGGGGCCCGTGACTCCCCACGTCGCTGGTATCGCCGCATGTGGGACCCCGGACTCTATTTCGGCTCTGCGCTCGTCGCTTTCCTCCAGCAGCGGGGTGTCTCCGTTCGTCACATCGTAGTGCGCGAGAGGGTACCGGCCGGTGCACGGCTGATATTCGTCGACCTCTCCCCGAGTCTGTCGGACATCGT
>JBMTAX010000028.1:0-14674 GCA_049429145.1 Myxococcota bacterium | reverse complement strand
CAATGATTTCGAGCAGACGCCCTACCGAAGATATCGCGCCACCTCCTTGGACCTCATGCAATGGCATCGTACCCAGGTCGTCGCCCGTTACGGCTTCGAGATGCCCGGGTTTGACCTCCAAGTAGTCGCCTATCGGCATGACCTAGAGCGCGCGTGGCGCAAGTTGAATCGATTTCGCGGAGGCCCAAGTTTGGACCGTCTGCTCAGCAACCCGGCGAGCGCACAATCTAGCGTCTACATGGGGGTTCTGCGCGGTCAGGACAGCGGTACGCCTGAGGAAGCCTTGCTGGTCGGTACGAATGACCGTCGGTTCTATTCTCAGGGAGGGGAGGCGCGAGCAAGCATCGACATGACCACGGGTGTCGTTTCTCACCAGATCGAGGCAGGGGCCCGGCTCCACGCCGACGCCATCGACCGGCTACACACCGAGGATGCCTATCGTATGCAGGCAGGGACCTTGGTACCCGAGGGAACGGCGACGAGCGTCCTTATCGACGGGACTGCATCGGCCCTGGCTGCGGCCGTTTACGTCGCTGATGAGATCCAGTGGGGGCAGCTTCTCGTCTCCCCTGGGCTGCGTCTTGAGCTCATTCGCACGGCGGTGGCAGGGGCTGACGGCGACGAGAGTAGCCACGCTTGGCAGGGAGCGTGGCTGCCGGGGCTCGGCATCTCGTGGCAGCCCGTTTCATTCCTCGCCCTGCTGGGGGGCGTTCATAAGGGATTTTCCCCTGTCTCCCCTGGTCAATCCTCGGAGGTGGAACCCGAAGAGGCATGGAGCTTCGAAGGAGGAGCACGCCTCTTCCATGAGGACACCGATGCAGAGGTGGTGGGATTTGCAAGTGTCAAGACACCGAACTGTATGAACAGTTCAATGGAGGTGCGGCTTTCGTCTATGGGCTCGAGGCAATGGCACGCCATTCGACGCGATTCGTCAATATCGAATGGAATCTTCAAATTGCCTATACGCTGACACTTACCGAGTTTCTCACGACCTTTGTGTCGAATAGTCCCCTCTTCGGTAGCGTTGAGGCTGGCGATAGTTTGCCCTACATCCCGACCCACCAGGGCTCCGCGACCTTGGGCGCCGCCTACGGTGATGTCGATGCCGCGATCGTGGGAAGTTACGTCGGGAAGATGCGCGACCTGCCCGGGCAAGGAACGATTGAACCGAGCGCGGGCACCGATGATGCTTGGCTTGTGGATGCGACACTGGGGTATCAGGTCAGCCGCCAGGGGCGGGTTTATTTCCGGGCCGATAACCTCTTGGGGGAAGAGTACATCGCCTCGCGTCGACCTTTTGGGGCGCGACCCGGCAAGCCTCGCACTTATTTTATTGGCTACAAACACGACTTCTTCGACTGAAGTTGGCCCAGAAATAAACCCTCTCGGTGGAGGGCGGCCATATGCCTTTGCTCGAGAACTATTCTGTTTTTCGCATTGCAGCCCGGCTCGCGAGCATTTCTCGCAGGACGGCTCGTGCTTCCCGCACGTCTCCGTCGATCGTGAAGTCCCGTTCGAAATCTTGCGCGGGACGGGTGGGTGGGGCGTCAAGTACCTCAAACACCTCGAGCTCAAAGCGCTTTCCCTTGAGGGTGACTTGGCCAAGGCTACTGAGCATGACGTGGTTCTTGACGAGCTCCGCCGTTGCTGGCCCGATGACGATTTGACCAGCTTTCGCGGTGCCCTCGAGCCGCGCAGCGAGGTTTACGGTGTCGCCGAGCGCCGTGTATTCCATTCGCAAGGCAGACCCCACGGTGCCAGCGACCACCGGTCCTGTATTTACTCCGATATGTACATCGAGAGGGGGCTCGCTCTGAGGCAGTTGCCCTCGCTCACGCAACCTATGGAAGGTCTTACGCATCTCGATGGCACAGCGGACCGCGCGCAAGGCGTCATCGGGCTGCGAGAAGGGCGCGCCGAAGATGCACATGATCGCGTCGCCGATATATTTGTCGACCGTACCCCCGTGGGCGAAGACGATCTCCGTCATTGCACCGAGATATAGATTGAGCAGGCGACCCACTTCTTCAGGGTCATGGGATTCGCAGAATCGGGTGAAACCCGACAGATCGCAAAATAAGACGGTCGCCTTGAGTTGCTCAAGGAACAGCCCATCTCCGCGTGCAGAAACGGGCGCAGTTTCCTCCATCATCAGACGCCTGACCACGTCTGGAGCGTGGAATCTCTCTAGCGCCCGTCGCTGTCTTTCCTCAACGGCGACATGTTCGCGTAGTCGCGAACGCTCTAGTCCGACCGCGATCAGATGCGCGATGGCAGCAACGAGGTCTCGCTCCGTATTGGAGAATGGCAGGTCACGGGTCAAATAGAGCGCGCCAATGCAGTCTTGTTCCCGCATGAGGGGTACCACGAGGACCGCTTTGAGGTCGAAGCGGAGGATGCTTTCCCCAGTGGCGAATCTTTCATCTGCAGAGGCGTCTTCCGTCGCAACGGCGGAACGCTGCTGAATGGCCCATTCGATTACTGTACGCGACAATTGTATTTTTTCGCCCTCGCGTCGGTTCCTTACGACCCTCGGGTTCAGTTCACCCGTCGCTTCGTCAGGGAGAAGGACGACGACCGCTTTTGCACGGGCTGATGTGCAGAGGCTATCGCTCATGTCGGCGAGAAATGCTTCCATCGAAGAGGCTGCATGGAGCGCCTCTGTGACCTTGAACACCAGCTGAAGGGCGACGATGTCGACATTGAAGGAGGCCCCGAGGCTTGCACTGGGGTTCTCGTCCGGTAGGTCACCAAGACCACGAAAATCGAGCGCGCCATGGCTCTGGGTGAGCCGCTTGACGATTGGGTTTTCCACGACTGGCGCTGCGCGAATCGAATCCTGTGGAGCGTCGGTGGACGGATCGGCCTCTTGCCAACGCCAAACGCCTTTCATGTCGACGATGCGTGTGTCCGACACAGGACTCTCGAGCCCCGGGGGCATCAAGGTGGGAGGGATCGAGGTGTCGAAGCCTGTCGGGGTGTCCATCGCTTCGATCAGGGCGGAGCGGGGGAGGGGCCGACTGATCTTCTTCTCGCTGCCCTTGCTTGGCGTGTCAGGGCTCGCAGCGGCGTTCCCGTGCGGGGTTCGGGTGCGGTTGAGATCGACCGCGGGCATGAGTCCCGCCGTCGGTCGTCGTCGCGTGATGGTTCCGCGCTGGACTTCAGCGCGTCCCTCCCATTCGCCAACGTGAAGGAGTTCCCCCCCGCTGAGCAGCGATTCCGAGCTTCGCACCCCATTCACGAAGGTCCCGTTGTGACTCCCACTATCCTCGAGGCGAACCTGACCATCGTCGGTGACGCTAAGGCGCACGTGCCGCCGCGAAACCTTACGGCCCTCGAGTTGGAATTCACAGGAGGGGTCACGCCCCACCTGCACCGATTGACCTGCCTGCACGGTCAAGTTCGCGATAGCCCCGTCGGTCCGAACGAATCGAATCACCAGTCGGGGACTCTCGTCAGCGAGCATTCGGTCTCATCCCCTCTCCCGACCCGCCGGGAACTATGTCGACCAACGAGCGGTCGAGGCGGCATGGGCACAAACGCGCGCCATCCGCTGCAAGCATAGCGCGGGTTCACCTTGTGGGGGGCAACCTGAGTCGCCCCTGTTCGGCATCAGGGGCGTGTAGGCCGCAGGGATCGCTTGTGGTTCGGGCCTGCTTCGCGACGCCGGTCGTCAGGTGGCGGGTTCACGTATCGCCCTGGGGGCCGTGGCGACGTCGCAGCGCTGTGCCTGACCGCCGCGTCTCCGTCTTCAGGCCTGCTCGCTCCTCAAACGGGACGTCGACACTGCCCTGCCATGCGGTGAAGCCTCGCAAGCAGCTCGGGCACAGGAGGTCGCCGTCGTCTTCCACGTTCGCTGGCAGTCCAAAGCGTACCCCGCACAAATTACAATCTACCTCACGCATTGCAGCACGCGCACGCACGCCCACCTCGTACAGGTCGAGTACTTCTGCTGCACAGCCTCGGCAGAGCGCGCGTGCGCGGTCTTTGGGAACGTAGGCAATGTGATCGGACTTGCCGCAGCGGGAACAATCAATGCGGCGTGCGATGCGCGTACCGAACTCGTTCCGAGCTCCTCCTACCCGCTTGATGGCGTCCCCCGGGCCTGCACCGCGCGACTCCCCTGGCCCTCTCTTTACCTTCTTCGACGCCATCATCGACCTCGCTTGCCTATTCGTTTGTTCCCCCGAGCCTAGTACCAAGTCACGCAACGATGTAGGGGTTTTCGCGACTTCCCTCGCTTTCGCTTCGTGGTCGTGCGGGCGGGCACCGGGAGCAACCTTGCGTTGGACGGGGCGTTTCCCCGCGTCGGTCGGGCGGCCTCGCACCGCCTTATTTTTGTGGGACGGCGGGGCCCTGTTGTGCCCGGTACCTGCGCTCTGGCTCGACAGAGCGGAACTCGGGCAACTCGCGAAGTCGCTCGACGATCCGCATCAGGTCGCTCTCGGTACGCGGTGGGGACGTCGGCGCGAAGGAGACTGCCAACAAGCCGGCGGGGCCTTTCCTGATTCGCTCGACTTTGGCCTGGGTGTTCTCTTCGACGCGCCTTCGCAGCGCGTCGATATCGACCTCCACGGGGGCGCGCAGCGTGGCGATGACGTTGTCGCTCGAGGGACCCGTGGGCGGCACCGGGCTTGCGGCAAACGCCGTCTCCCGTTCCGCAAGCGCATCCCCGTGTGGCTCGGCGGCGGGTGCGGGGGCTGCAGCGGAAACATCGGTTCCCCTCTGCTCGTCAGCGGCCCCGACCTGCGGCTCGACCTCCACGGGGTGGCTCGGGGCAGCACCGTTCGAGGCGCAACCGCTCCCCCACGACCACACTGCAACGGCGATGACCATTCCTATCCGCGACGCGCTCATACCCATCTCTCAAGGCTCGGACGTCCTCCAAGCTCCGTCAAGTGTCCGAGGAGTGGTCGCGTCTGTGTGGCGCTTCCGCCTCGGACGGCGTCTCCGAACCCGCTTGCTGCCCCCCGACGCCCGTGTTCCACTTCGGTCCAACCCCGCGTTGGGTGGCGGGTCATCTTCACGGTTTCACGAAGGAGAGATCAGCCGCCCCTGCGCCATCGTCGCTTTGCTGTGCTTGAGCGGTGGAGGAAAGATGAACCAAGCGCCTTATTCCCCTCGAGCCCTCGGTAGGACGACGCTGCGGGTCTCGCCCATCGCCTACGGGTGCTGGCGCTTCGCAGGTACTACCGTCAATGCTGCACGTACGAAAGTGGAGGCGGCTCTCGAGCGCGGCATCGATTTCTTCGATCACGCAGACATCTACGGCTTCCAGGGCCAGGGCGGTTTCGGCGACGCTGAGAGCCTCTTCGGCGAGGTGCTCGCAGAGGCGCCGCAGCTGCGGTCCCGCATGGTGATCGCCACCAAGGGCGGCATCACTCCGCCGGTGCCGTACAACTCCAGCATCGAGCACCTGCGGCTCGCTGCCGAGGCTTCGCTGCGGCGGCTTCGCATCGACGTCATCGACCTTTACCAAATCCACCGGCCTGACTTCCTTGCGCATCCCGAGGACGTGGCGAGAGCGCTCAGCGACCTGCGCGAGGCGGGGAAAATTCGCGAGGTCGGCGTATCGAACTACACCGTTGCACAGACGAGAGCGCTGCAGGCTCACTTGTCCTTTCCCCTCGCTACCCATCAACCAGAGCTTTCTCCATGGGCCCCTGCGGCGCTGCGTGACGGTGTCCTCGACTTGTGTATGGAGACAGGGATGACTCCCCTCGCGTGGAGTCCGCTCGCGGGTGGTCGGCTCGGGCTCTCTCTCGAGGAGGCCGCGGGAGAGCCACGGGGCGCCGAACTGGTGGCCCTCCTGACGTTGCTCGATCGTATCGCGAGTGAGCAAGGGGTGACGCGCGCGGCAGTAGCCATCGCGTGGGTCATGCATCATCCCTCGCGTGCGATTCCCATTCTCGGAACACAGCGCATCGATCGCCTCGAGGCTTGTCTCGCCGCTCGACAGGTCTCGTTGACTCGTCAGCAATGGAACGAGATCCTCGTGGCTTCAGAAGGGCGCCCCCTGCCATGAAAACACCGCTCGAGATTTCGTGGTTCTGCCCCCTTTGTGATGACGACTACCGGCAACTCGGAGTGGTCGCTCCTGAGCTGCGGAGTTCCTATGGCCACTGCCGAGATATATTGCTGCGTGCCGAGGGCCAGAGCTTCGATAACATTCTTCTTCCCTCGGCTTACGCGATTGGCATCGACAACAAGACGTTTGCTGCGGCGCTCGCGCCCCAGACGTCAAAAATGAAGATGTTGCTCGCCGTACGTTGTGGGGAGATGTGGGTGCCACAACTCGCGCGAGAATTGGCGACCATCGATCAAATGATGGGTGGCCGTTTGACGATTAATATTATTTCGAGCGACCGTCCTGGCGAGCAGCTTTCCAGCGAAGCGCGGTACCAACGTACCCGCGAGGAAATGCAGGTGCTACGCACCTTGTTGAATGGGGAGCCAGTCTCTTTCCGCGGTGAGTTTCTCCAGCTCGAGGTGGCCCCACCGAAGGCGCGACTGGTGCACGGTCGCTGTCCCCCGATGTACTTCGGCGGGCTGAGCGACAATGCGCGCGACGTCGCCGCGGCAGAGTCCGATGTCTTTTTGATGTGGCCTGAAACCCTGGCGGGCGCCTCGGCGATCCTCGACGATATGCGACAGCGCGCTGCCGCCTATGGCCGCACCTTGCGCTACGGCTATCGAGTCCACATTATCGTCCGCGAAACTGAGGCAGAGGCACGCGCGGCGGCGAGCCACCTCGTGGCTGCGCTCGATGCCGAGGAAGGGGAGAAGATTCGCGCCCGCTCTCAAGACAGCCAGTCTTTCGGTGTGCAGCGCCAAGCGAGCCTGCGCGACCAGGCTGATAACGAGGGCTACGTCGAGGACAACCTCTGGACCGGCATCGGTCGAGCCCGCAGCGGCTGCGGAGCGGCCATTGTCGGTGACCCAGATCAGGTCGCTGACAAACTTTGGCAGTACGCACAGCTCGGCTTCGATTCCTTCATCCTCTCAGGGTATCCACACGCTGCAGAGTGTGAACTTGTTGGTCGCTACGTCTTGCCGAGGCTGCGAGAGCGCGCCGCGACAGGCGATTGACATGTTTGTCGCCGCGCTTGCCTTCGTCCTGGCGTTCCCGGCAGCGCCGCAAGAAGGCGCCCTTTTCGCCCCTACGCTGCGAGAAGAGGAGGCCTACTCCGAGGCATACACCGCGGTCTTCGACGGCGACGATGGTACCTATGCCATCACACAGCTGCTGCTGACCAATGCGGGCCTCGGCGATGGCAATGTTCTTTGTCGAGCCCTTGTGGTTCCCCCGGGGGGCGCTGGCCGGAACGGGGTCGTGCGTATGGGGCGCGCCGACTGGACGTACGACTCTACGGGGGACGTGCTGCTCGCCGGTGGCTGTCGGGTGGGTCGCAGTCCGGAGGGATTCTCCCTTGTCGCCGACGCGGATGGCGTGCGCGTCGAATTGCAGCTGAACCGCCCTGGTTTCGTGACCAAGCCCCCGCATCACACTGTCCACGCGGCCAACGGGACTTTTCACAGCACCGAACTTCTCGCGCCATGGACCCCTGCTGAACTGCTTGCGACCACAGTAGACGGTCAGGGTGGTCCTCGTCGTGTGCGTGGCAAAGTGACCGTCGATCGTGCCCGTACGAATGCCATGATGCTCGACGTTGCCGCAGAGTGGTTTCGATTCCGGGGGCAACATGGGGACGCTCCGGTCTTGGTGCAGATCCGGATGCCTCCACACCACGGCAAGCCCGAGGGGTGGTTATGGGCGCGAGGCCAGCAACCCGTTTCCGTCATGAATCACCAGTTGGCCGCGGGCAAAGACGCTTGGACCTGGAGTGTGACGACGAGCGGTGGGACGTTTACCATTACGCGAGGTACGCCAATCTTCCGGTATCGGCCCGCTGAGCAGTACGGTCTCCTTGGCAAAATCGCACGGCCCTTTATCGGAGACCCTGAGACGAGAACCTATCGCGGCACCTTGGTTGGCCCCGACGGGCAGGTCACCAGGGGGACGCTCGAGCATATGCGCATACAGTCTGGGGATTGAGCGGTGCCGTTCCTGCTCTTGATTCTGTTCTGCTTCAGTGCTGGCGCAGCACACGCCAGCGAGGACAATGAGCTAGGGCCACCACCGACAAATCCTCTCGATGTCGCCCTATTGCCACTGCTCAACTTTACCACCGATCGGGGCCTGGGTTTCGGCGGGTTTGGCGCTGGCTATTGGCGGGGCGGCGGCGATGAAAAGACGCCCTACGCCGCGATGCTGGCCTTACAGCTCTGGTTCACCACCGGTGGGTACCAGTACCACAAGCTGATGTTGGATCTGCCCCGTGTTGGCGGCAGCGACGTGCGCCTCGATCTGCTCGGTGGCTATGAGGCGTGGGAAGGTGCTTGGTACTTCGGCTCCGGTGCTCAAAGTCCGAGGCGAGCGGATGGGCAGACCGACGGCAATTACCACCGCAGCCGCGTCGATGGAGCGCTCGCGGTATCCAACGTTCGTGTCCCGGTCGCGGGTCAGGTGGTCGCATTTGGCGGGGTCACCGTGCGGCATGTCGTTGTCTCCGCCTATTCGGGTTCTTTGCTCGCCACGGAAAAACCGATGGGAATTGACGGTGGCCTCCTCAGCCAAGCCAGCGTGGGGGCCCTTATAGATACTCGCGACCAGGAACCGAGTCCGCAGCGGGGCCTGTTCTCAGAATTGTCGATTCGGGGGGCTGCTCGACGCTGGGTGTCCGATTTCGGTTACCTGGGGCTGAACTTCACACACCGCCAATGGCTTTCGTTGCTACCCCGCGGCGAGTTGGTGTGGGCGCTGCGCGGCGTTATCGACCTCTCGACCGAGGGACGCCCCTTCTTTCAGAAACACATTTTAGGCGGCAGTCAATATGTGGAACTAGGCGGAAACAGCTCGCTGCGCGGTCTGCTCGTCGGGAGATATCGCGGAGATGTCGTTTTCTTGGGGACCAGTGAGTTGCGGTGGCGGGTCATCGACGCGGTTTTATATGGAACGCCACTGAGTCTTACCCTGAATGGTTTCTTTGAAGCGGCTCGGGTGAGTGACTGGGGCGATATCGCCAGTGGCCAGCCCTTCCATCCGACCCTCGGTCTTGGCCCGAGGTTGACCTGGAATCGCCTCTTCGTCGTACGTGCTGACTTCGGGGCAGGCATCGACCAAGTCGTGCGCAACGGAGTCACGCAGCGGGAAACCACGACTGGTCTCTACATTTTGTTCGGTCAGGTCTTCTGAATCACCGAGGGTTTTCGGTGATCCATTGGTCGACTCGGGCGGCATCCGCTTTCATATTGTTGAGCAGGGTATCGATGGCGAAGTCTTCGGATAATCCAAGCGCACCAAAGTCGAGGTCGAACCAGTTGGAGTGAACCCGCGCGCAGCCCATCGCGTCAGGCAGTGCCGCAGCCACGTAATAGTTGTTTCGCATCTGTACGCCTCCGGGGTCGCCAGCCGGCTCCACGAGCCAGAATCGATGTAGCCATACATCACCCAGTGACGTCTCGACCCATCGAAACTCAATGTTGTACCGGGTCTTCATTTCCACGAGACCCGCCCACTGCGACTCAGAGTAGCTCTCAGCCCGGAGGAGGCTGCAGGATTTGTCCGCAAAACAAGCAGATGGCTGATCGAACTCCCGCTCATACACATCATACGAATCGGCGATCACCTCGGCGAAACCCTCCCAGGTGATGGTGGCAGCGATCGTCTGAGGCGAATGGGGGCTTGGGGTAACCACGGTGACCCCCTCAAGAGCTGCGGCGCTGCGATCTTGGTCATCAAGGGCGTCGACGCTCTCTTCGCTCAGCGGGTTCACATATTGGCCTGCCTCGGCGCTCTCCCGAAAGGCAGGATCAGTCATGAACTCTCCCAGTTTCTCTATCCCCTCGCGCAAAGCAGCGGGATCGTCGTCACGGAAATGAGCGAAGACGAAACGGAGCAGATCTTCGTAGTCAGAGGGCGCGGTTTCTGGCGCAGGGGTGCAGCCGACAAATGCCATCACCAGGACGAGGATACGGGTATTCACGTGACCCCCTGCGCGAGCTGCAGCCCGCTGACGATAAGAAACACATAGAGCCCGGTCTTCGGGATCCGCACCAGCAAGGCCACGAGGGCAGCCCGCTTTGGGACGCCCAGCGCTCCCGCACTCCAAGTGCCGAGCGCGAAGGGGAGCGGCAGCGCTGCAATGGCCGCCAGACCCCACGCCCCGTAGTTTTCCACGAGGGGCAAGAGGCGTGGGTGTCGACGACGCAACCACGCTTCGAGACTCCGAGGAAGACCAACACGGCGGCCGAGGAGAAACCCAACGGTGCCACCCACCAGGCTGCCGCACGACGCCACCGCGAATACGCGTACCGGCGATTCGCCTCCTTGCAGAAGGAGCCACATGAGGTGCGCGTAGCTAAAAGGGGTGGGTACAGCGTCAAGGAGAACGGTGAGAGTGAAGAGCCCATAGAGCCCCATGCGCTCTACGGCCCAGGCACCCACCTCTTGTAGCGGCTCTCGCAACGCCACTGCACCGACGAGGGCCAACACAAATAGAGTCGCGAAGCTTGCCAGCAGGCGCAGTACCAGCCCGCGCCCCAATGGCGGTGCCGCCATTCCGTTGCTTGGGAAAGGCGCGAGTTCGCGGGAGTCATGAGACATGGTGTGCCTCCTCGCGCGACGAGCATGCCCGGTAGAGTCCAGAAGGGAGATCTCCATGGCTCGTCAGAGTGCGGGTCAATTCATCGAGCACCGCACTGCCAACTCGTAGAAACACGGGAGGCTGCCCGAGCGGAGCGTCTATGGTTGTCCAGCCCGACGCGCCTCCCCCTGTGTGCCGCTGCCCCGTCCATAGGTGCACCCATTCACCCTCCGGCAGATAGAGTCGCCGGCGGGAAATACGAGGCTCCATGACAGGGGCAACCAAAACGTCGTCACCGAGCAAGAACTGGTCGTCGACCGAGAGGGTGTCTGGGTCGTCCGGAAAAGCGAACCACAACGCTCTCACCAGCGGCGTGCCTCGCTCTGCAGCCGCCACTCCAAGACGTCGGCGATACGCCCCAAGACCAGCGTATGTTCGAGCGAATCTCGCAAAATGCGCCAGAGAATCATCGTCGTCGAAGATCTGGCGATGTACCTCTGGTTGGTTGCCCTCGTGGGTGCGAAACACGGCTGTGAAAGCGCAGAGTTCAATCCACCGCCACAGCAATTCCCGCTCTCGTGCGAAGAAGAGGCCGGGGATGCGCACGGGAACACCTGGCACTGTCGTGGCCGTGTAGCCTCCGATGTCACCGTGGTTATAGGCGAATCCGCACAGTCCGCTCGAAAGGAGCCCCACGACGACGCTCTTAATGCCGTCTTCCTTGTGCCAGGATGTCAATTGATCGCCGAGCCAAAATAACGTGGCAAAGCGAGGACTCTCGGTGAAGCCTGCGCGGCAAAAAAACACGGCCTCGTCCCCAAGACCCGCCTCTTCGATGGCCTCTCGATTCAGGCGGGCCCACTCTTCGGGGTAATGATTGTGATACGACGAAGCCGACCTTCCATTGTAGATGCAAGCATCGAAGGGGAGCGCTTCGCCGAAATCTGCCATGTAACCACGCATACCGCTGCCGAGCAGCTGTGCCTTGATGATCTCCTTGAGCCAATCGAAAGCCGCGGGGTTGGCGATATCGACGAGTCCTGCCGAGAATGAGGTGTTTTGGATGGGGTAGACAGAGCCATCCTGGCGACGCACCAAGTAGCCCAGCGCCTCTGCCTCCGCATAAAGGTTGCGGCGAAAGCCACCTTTGGTCCTAGCGTCCACGAGAAATGGATTGACGTAGCCCAAGACTTCAATGCCACGCTGGCGGAGGCCCTGCACAAATGCGGGCCAGTTTGGGTAGGCCTCATCATCGGGCTCCCAGTTCCACCACAGCTGTTTACCAATAGAGGTCCGTCGGCAACCGACCCAGTCCTGTATCCAAACTGCCGCGACTGGCACCCCGTGAGCGGCGAGACGCGAGAGCGCTGCCTCAACCCTCTCTCTGCCTCCTTGCAAGCCGATCACTGCGCCCTTGTCGATCCAGTCGGGCAGCGGTCGCATCCGGCCGGAGAGCTGAGTGAATGCCTCCGTGAGTTCGGCCGGCGATTCACCCGCAAAGATTCGAAGGTCAAGCTCATTCGCATAAACAGACACTTCCGTGCAGGTAGGATCGCAAAAGGAGAAGTGGCTGAGCTCCTTATTCGCCAAAGCTATCGCTCGTCGACCCGTCGTTACAAAAAACGGGACCGGCGCATTCGAGGAATACCATTGGCCTCCCGCACCGAAGAACCGCTCCATCATCCAGGTCAGCGGTTGCACACCTCGACCGATGCCCGGCTCCTGACTCAACACAAACAGAGATCTCCCCTTCACATTCCAATGTGTGAACTGTTCCCCGAAACCGAAAACGCCCTCCTTGGCGTCCGCTTCCAATCGAAGGCTTAGCCGCACTGGGTGATCATGCCCGTCGGGTGACACGCGCACCAAGAGGCGTAGTTGGTTCTGGGTGACCACCGAGCAGTCGAGCAAAAACGTGACGGGTCGTGCACCAGCTCCCCGGAAGACCACTCGTAGCCTGTCGTCACCCGCGGACCACTGCTCCACGCGCATCGAGGAGCTGGAGCCGGCAGAGACCTCTCTCAGCGATAAAACCCCCCGCGACTCTTGAGCCTCAAGGGAGCCCCAGGTCGCCGCTACGAACGGGTGCTGGTGGGAACTCTCCACGACAACGCGGTTGTTATCGAGGACATCACGAACACGGAACTGCTGTTCATGCCACTCGAGGGAGAAACGTCCCAACCTTGCCGTGGCCTGGGATGGACACGCTGCATGCTTCCATAGAGCTTCACGTGCCTGCCCCGTCATCGTGATCCCGAGCCGTTATGGCGCCCCGCGCGCAGTGAAGGCCCCCGGGTAGCCCCCTGAAGTGAGCCCTGCAACCGAGCGGGTCAAGCCGTCGTCCGGGCAGGTACGGTCACGAGGAGCGCTCGCGGGACTCGTGATCTGGGTTGTGCGGGCAACGTCGTGCTCGAGCGACCGATGGAATCCCGGTATTCAGGTTGTCCTCGAGCAGCGGGCGCGCCCCATGGCCCTTCATCGCAGTGCTCCTCACCGAAAGTGGGAGCGTCTGCTGGCAGTGCTATCCGTGGCTCTTTCGCGGAGACACCTCTCTCGCCGAGGAGATGGCACTTGGATCCACGCCCCGCGGTCGTGACACGGGTGCCACAAGGCGGCACGTCCGGACGAGCCTTGCTCGACAGGGAAGGGTCTGACAACAGACCCTCCGGCGGAACGAGCCGGGTGCGCAAATCGACGAATGTCGATTTCGCCTCACCTTGTTAGGGCTTGTGACAGCCAAACTTTTCCATATAGGGCTGCTCCCCCGCGCCGACCGCTTCCTCGACCGCGAGGAGAGGCAACCATATGTCTGCATCCATCTTGACGGCACTGGCCTGCAGCGGAAGGCCGAGCATGCCGCGGAGAGAGTTGGCAGTGCCGCCCTGAACTTGGGCTGCATTGTCAACGGCTTCCCGAGAGATCTCGACCCGGCTGGCATAGATTCCCGCGTAGCGCTCGCCCACGTTTACTTTCACCGCGTCGGAGGAGATGTTGTCGGTCGATTCGCCATTCAACAGGTTGGCTTCGTCTTCCAGAACGTCGACCCGCATCTCTGTGTTGAATTCCCGGTAGTCATACAGCTTGTTGGCGAGGAAGAGATTCTCTTGCACGAGCATGTTCGCCGACTTCTTGATGTTGTCGATTCCGCCATAGTCATTGAAACCGAGCACGTTATTTTTGGCGCGAATGATGGTGTCGGTGTCGGCTTTTATCGAGTTTCCACCATACGTGGCGATGGCGTCGTGCTTCCAGCTGAAGAGAATTGTGTTGTGGTGGATGTCGAAAACCGGGAGTGAGGGGTTTTTGACCTCTCGCCGCGGGTGATACTTTGAGAACGCAAAAACTCCTTCGCCAGTATTATTGATGATCAAATTATTGCTGATTTCGGCTTTCGAACCCTCTCCTCCCCAGAGCGAGAGTGCCCCGCCGGTCGCACCTACATTCATCACGACGTTGTTCTTGATGGTCATATCGCAACCTCCTTCGACGCGCAGACCACCGCTCTCTGGTGTTGGGTTTTTGCCATCGCCCGCTTTGCGTAGGATGAGGAGGTTTTTCTCTGTTTTAAAACGATTGCGAGGACCGTTGTCGAAAACGATGCCGTCGACCGTCACCTTTTCCTTGGACTTGCAGTAGACGCGCAGCAGATCTGTCTGCGTGTAGACCCCGGGGTTTTCGCCCGTAAGGATTGTCTTGGTTTCACCCCAGGGGTCCCGCTTATCGAAAGATTCATTGTAGCCGCCGATTATGGTTACTCCTCAATTAAGAGTTGTAGATCCATTCTTTCCTCGGCCGAGATATTTTCCTCCAGCGATATGAATCGCATCGCCAGATTGTATCTGCTCGGCAATGTTGCCGAGGTCCTTCGCGGGCTTCTCCTTGGTGCCTTCCTTCCCCTTGCCATTCGCGACGGATACATACCAATCGCGAGCCCGGGCCCCCTAAGGGGTGGCCAACAAGGCCAGCAATCCGAGCACGACGCGCGATTCGCGAGGCAGTGCGTAACGCCATCCCCGAACTCACCGCCA
>JBMTAX010000027.1:0-14754 GCA_049429145.1 Myxococcota bacterium | reverse complement strand
CTCGCCCTACGGCGTTCGGGTGCACGAGCGATTCTCGCTGCGACGGCTGCCAGAGGAGGTGCGTCCTCATGTGTGGCCCATGGATGAGGGAAGCCAAGCGGTGGCCCTCGCCCTCGAGGTCCAAGCCGGCGAGCGAGTGCTCGATCTCTGCGCGGGGGGAGGCGGCAAAACGCGCCTCCTCCTCACCCTGGGAGCACAGGTGATCGCCGTCGACCCAGACAAAGGGCGTCTCACCGCGGTCAAGCACCGCAGCGCTGCAGAGGCAGGTCTCGCCTGCGTAAGGGCAGACGGGCGCAGCTCGCCCTTTCTCGATGGGCGCTTCGACAAGGTGTTGGTGGACGCGCCTTGCAGTGGCACCGGTACCCTGCGCCGCGCGCCTGACGTCGTGCACCGCTTCGACCCACGCACGCTGAGCTCTTTGGCCCGACTACAAGAAGACCTTGTCGTCGCTGCAGCACGGCTCGTGCGCCCTGGCGGCCGTGTGGTGTATGCCACGTGCTCGCTGCTGCCCGAGGAGAACATCCGCGTGATCGAGGCCGTGCGGAGCTCGGCGGAGAGCCTGCGGGAGAGCGGACTCCCCCGCGAACTGCTGCCGTCGGAGCACGGGTGCGATGGTTTCTTCGTGACGACGTTTGAGCGGCTGAGTGTGCCTGCGACCTGATGCGTCGTCGCGATGCTCGAGGCTCACTGTCTCTCGGCGAACTCGCGGGCGGCATACGTGAAGATCACGTCGGCGCCCGCTCGCTTGATGCAGAGCAGCGCTTCGTCCATGCACTTTTTCTCGTCGAGCCAGCCGTTTTGGCCGGCGGCCTTGAGCATCGCGTACTCTCCCGACACATGGTACGCCGCGACGGGGAGGGTCACGCACTCTCTCACTCGACGCAGCACGTCGAGGTAGGGCAGCGCGGGCTTCACCATCACGATGTCCGCTCCCTGCTCCACGTCGAGGAGCACCTCCCGCTCTGCCTCGCGAAGGTTGCCAGGGTCCATCTGGTAGGTCTTCTTGTCGGCGCCACCGCGGGGGGCCGAGTCGAGGGCGTCCCGAAAAGGGCCGTAGAACGAAGACGCGTACTTGGCCGCGTAGCTCAAGATGGCGACCTGTTCGAAGCCATTCTCATCGAGGGCGTGGCGAATCGCGCCTATGCGCCCGTCCATCATGTCACTCGGCGCAACGATGTCGGCGCCCGCCCGTGCCTCACACAAGGCCTGCTCCACCAGCGCGGCGACGGTGCGATCGTTCAGGATTTCGCCATCGACGACGATACCGTCTTGGCCCGTCGAGGTGAACGGATCGAGGGCGACATCGCAGATCACCATGAGCTCGGGCACCGCGTCTTTCAGTGCCTTGACCGCGCGGGGAACGAGGCCACCGTCATGGGTACTCTCGGTCCCAAGCTCGTCTTTTTGCGCGTCGTCGATTCGGGGAAAGAGGGCGACGCCCGAGATGCCGAGGCGCGCGAGATGGCGGGCCTCTTCCACCAACACATCGACGCTGAGACGGGCCTGGCCAGGCATCGAGGCGATGGGCTCACGCTGCCCTTTGCCTTCGATGACGAAGAGAGGCTGCACGAGGTCGCCAGGCACCAGCACCGTCTCCCGCGCCATGCGTCTGAGTGCCTCGGTGCGCCGCAGGCGCCGCGGACGCTGGGACAGAGAGAGTCGCTGTACTTCTGACGGCATGTGTCCCCTCGGGGTCTGTGGGCGGGAGGAGCGAGTGATCGGCCCTTGCGGAAGCCTCGCAAAGGGGTACCCCTATGGGCGTTTCGGGTCTAGCGTAGAGCGAGGCGGGGCCGGGGTATCTTTCCCCACGAAGAGGCGCCGCCTCGATCGGTCAGCGAAAGGGAGTCCGCGATGTTTGGTCTCGGCATGCAGGAGCTCATCGTCATCTTCTTGATCCTGCTGTTGATGTTCGGGGCGAGTCGTCTCCCGGGAATCGCGGCTGGACTCGGCGGCGCGGTGCACACCTTCCGGAAGAGCCTCAAAGGGGACGACGAGCCAAAGGCGCTCGACGCGAAGAGCCAGGGCGACGTGGTCCCGAAGACCGAGTCGAGCCGCGACACGACGTCGGCCTGAGCGACAGCGCCACAACAGCTGCGCTCCTAGGCGCGGCGCTCGGGCACAGGGTCACGAGACGACCCACTCCACGCCGCTCGGAAGGTCGCGCACCTCGACACCAAGGCGAGTGAGTTCCTCGCGGGCGAGGTCCGCCGTGGCGAAGTCACGGGCCTCACGGGCCGCAGAGCGGCGAGCGACCAGCTCTTCGACGACGCTGCGTTCGATGCCGCGGGCCCGCAGACGGCGCTCATTGAGTTCGTCGAGCACTGCAGTGGCGCCCCGCTGCCCGAGCCCCAGCACCCCGAGCATCTCCCGCATGCGCAGGCGCCATTCGTCGAGCAGCCGGGCGCGGTCAGCCGGTTTCAGCTTGCGGCCACACAGTTCCTTTTCACGCGCATCGACGAGGGCGTTCGCGACCTTCAGAAGCTCGGCGAGGGAGGCCAGGGCCACCGGCGTATTGAAGTCATCGTCGAGCGCCTCGCCGAATGCGATCCAAGGCAAGAAGGGTGTGCCTTCGCGACCGAAGACTTCCTCGAGGCCGGGGCCCTCCGCTGGAGCGTTGTCGCCGAGATAGCGGTCGACGCGCCTTGCCGTCTCATAAAGATAACGCAGCCGACCCTCGGCCTCCTCGAGGCCGGGGAAAGAGACCCGCTGGCGCACTTCCTCGCGCCCAAGGGCAGCACCACAGGAATCACAGTGCAGCACTTGCTGCTCGGCCGCCGTCAACTCGGCGGGGCACTTGGGGCAACGGGACACCACATCGAACGAGAGCGGGCTGCGATAATGAGCGGTGAGCAGCAAATAACGAAGGGCCTCGGGGTGGTACCGGGCCGTGACCTCGCGAATGGTGAAGAAGTTGCCGAGGCTCTTCGACATCTTCTCGCCAGCGAAGTCCACGAAGCCGTTGTGCATCCAATGGCGGGCGAAGACACGACCGTCGTGGCGACACTCTGACTGCGCGATCTCGTTGGTATGGTGAGGGAACACGAGGTCTTTGCCACCACCATGAATGTCGAAGGTATCGCCAAGGTGCCGCTCGCTCATGGCCGAACATTCAATGTGCCAACCAGGTCGACCACGCCCATAGGGGGAGTCCCACCAAATCTCACCCGGCTTGGCGCTCTTCCATAGTGCGAAGTCGAGGGGATCTTCTTTGCGCTCGTCGACCCCGACGCGGGCACCCGCGACCATGTCGTCGAGATTTCGACCACTGAGCGCAGTGTAATGCTCGTGCTTCTTCACCCGGAAGTAGACATCATACGCCGCGCTCTGCACCCCCGATGTAGAGGGAACGCGATAGGCGAACCCTTTCCGCTCGAGGTCGATCACGAAGTCGATAATGTCGTCCATGCTGGTGGAAACACGAGGCTCGACGTCAGCCCTCATGATCCCGAGGTCGTCCATATCGTGATGGAACTCATCGGCGAAGCGTGCCGACAGCGCGAGAGGTTCCTCGCCGGTTTCGTGGGCCCTTGCGATGATCTTGTCGTCGACATCAGTGAAGTTTTGGACGTACTTGACCGTGTAGGTTCGCTGCAACCAACGACGAACGACGTCGAAGGCCACGTAACAGCGAGCGTGGCCGATGTGGCAGTAGTCGTACACAGTGACGCCGCAGACATACATGCCGACGTGGCCCGTCTCGAGGGGGATAAAGTCTTCTTTCAGACGGGTAAGCGTGTTGTAGATGCGCAAGGCCATACGGGGCTTGTAGAGGAAAAGCGCACTCCCGTGCACTCGCTTCCGCAAAGGTACCGAACAGGATGCTTCTCAGTCGAGGACGCGTCGGCGCAACCCGAGCGCCGCAAAGGTGAGGCTCATCCCCGCGAGTACCACCCCGAGGACCACCAGGACCGGGTAGCGCCACATCTGCCCAGGTCGCTCATCGACCACCAGGAGGCGCGCATTGTTCGGCAGGGCCATGCCGAAGCGCTCCCAAAAATAGCGACGAGCCGGCTCCATCTCGCTGCCCGGCCCGAAGTCCGTGAGTCGCCCCTCGACGGTGACCCTCGCGAATGTGGTGTACCTGTCGCCCAGCTCGTCTTGGTCGAACTCGAGGAAGACGGGTGCACCAAGGATTTGCCGGACCTGCACGGGGCCCCGGCGATAGGAACCTGGACGGAAGGCGCCTGACACCACCGCAGCTTTGTTGCCGAGTACCCCCGAGATGCGCGCAGGAACGTTCACGGGCAGGTCACCCTCAGCGACGAGGGAAGTCGCGTCCCCGAGATCGAGCACCTCTGCATCGCTGAAGTGATAAGCCACCTCGTCGCGGATGGGCCACAGCATCCACCCGATAGCGACGACGACGGCGGCGGTGAGGACCAGCCTGTGAGGCTGCACCACGCGGCCGCGGCGACCCTCTTGGATCTCGGCGCGAAAGAAGGACTCGTCATCTAGTCCCATGGGAGGCTCCCGCGCTCAAAGGGGCCGCGGTCGTGGGAAACCGAAAGGGTCGGTCACACCTTGAAGATGGAGCGGAATTCGCCCTCGACCTCGTCCTCGGTCATGTGCTTGGCGATGGCGATCTCTTTGACGAGGAGTGAACGCGCGGTGTCGAGCATCTTCCGCTCGCCGAAGCTCAGGTCTTTGTCGCCTTTCAGCAGGTACAGATCGCGAAGGACCTTCGCTACCTCGAAGACGGAGCCGGTCTTGATCTTCTCCATGTACTCGCGATAGCGGCGGTTCCACGTCGTGGACTCAACGACCTTCTCTTTCTTGCGCAGGATCTTGAAGACTTCGTTTGCCTCGTCTTCCGAGATGATCTCTCGCATGCCCACCGCATTCACGTTGGACGTGGGAATCATCACCTTCATGCCGTTGTCGAGGATCTCGAGCACATAGAAGGTCATTTCGTGGCCGGAGATCTCCTGCTTCTCGATCCCGACCACCTCGGCGACTCCGTGCGCGGGATAGACAGCCTTGTCTCCAACCTTGAACGTATCCATCGACGTGTCCTCGTGTGCCTGCGGCTTCCTGGCGGCGGCGCGCCAGAGAGAGCGAAAAGGTGTGGCTTCTTACCCACAAAGTGGGCGAGACGTCACCTGGTTTCCCACCTCTGGGAGTTGGGCATTGTGCCGCCTTGGCCGTTCTCCGCAGCCCGCTGCCCCGTCGGGAAGGTCCTAGATCGGCTCCCCCACACACAGCATTCCGACGAAAAGTTGCCTCACGGGCGGCTCAATCTTGTTGTTGTAACCATTCCGCGCCGGAGCGCAGGCGGCCATTGACACCGCACGATGGGCCTCCCTACGGTCAGCTACCGAACGGTAGGTAGTACGAGCATGGCAGGTCTCACGGGCACAGAGGTGGCGGAAGGGCTCGACGGTTCGAGTCTCACGGTGACCACCTTGCGTGAGCGAGCCGCCGAGCTCTTCGCGAAGAAGGGTTTCGCGGGCGCCTCTGTGCGCGAGATCGCGGCCGCGGCGGGGGTGACCAAGCCGACGCTGTACTACCACTTCGGAAGCAAAGAGGGGCTCATCCGCGACCTGATCGCCGACGCGCTGGTTCCCTTCGTCGACAGCCTCCGCAGCGCTGCTGCTGACGAGGAGCCCCTGAGGGCAGTGCTCACCCGCATCGCCTCGGAACGCTTCGCCTACGCCGACACGCACCCCGCTACGACGACGCTGATCTGCCGATTGGCACATGAACCCCCAGACCCGGCCTTCGCGGATCTACTCGTGGATTTGCAGCAAGAAGCCGTGCAGGTGCTGATCGAGCGTTTCCGCATTGCCCACCGTCGAGGTGAGATCGAAAGCGGCGGGTGTCGACTCTTGGCCCTCAACTTCCTAGGTGCGCTCCTGATGCACGCCCGCGCCCGCCTCTCAGGGGCACGGGACGGGCGCAGCGCTCCCGGCATTGCAGAGGACGTCGTCCAATTGTTCCTGATGGGCGCGGGTGTGCGCCCCCAAAAATGAGTGAGGCCGTATGGCGCCCCGGAGTTTCCCTGTTGTCCCCCTCCTCCTCAGCTCCCTGGCCTGCGGTACGCCGACGGCAGAGGAGACTACTGTGGTCGCGGCCGAGGTCGGCGCACTGCCCGTGCACCTCGCGACCCTCGAGTCGTCGGGCTTCGACGACACCCTGACCCTCCTCGGGCGCGTCGAGGCCAAAGAACGCATGCGCGTCACCGCTGAGGCCCCCGGTCGCATCGAGGCCCTGCCCTTCGCCGAGGGCGAGCCGGTCAAACAGGGCCAGACCCTCGCACGGATCAACGCGCGCATGGCAGAGGCCCAGGCGAAACAGGCGGAGGCTCAACTCGCGCTGGCGAAGGCCACCCTGACCCGCACGAAGGCTCTCGCCGAGAAGCAGCTCGCCGCCCAGGCGGAACTCGACATGGCGGAAGCCCAGGCGGCCCAGGCGGAGGCGGCTCACGAGCTCACGCTGGCAAACTTGGAAAAGGCGGTCATCCACGCAGCGATTTCGGGTGTGGCGACGAACGTCGTGGCGCAGAAGGGCGAAGTGGCGAACCCGGGGGTGATGCTCCTCGAGGTGGTGCAGCTCGATCAGGTCAAGGTGATCGTCGACGTCCCCGAGCGAGACGTCCCGATGCTGACCAAAGGTGGTGCGGTCGCCCTCGAGGTCGAGGCGTTCCCCGAGCGCAAGTTCACCGGCACACTGACCCAGGTCGCCCTGGTGGCCAATGGCGCGACGCGCACCTTCCCTGCCGAGATTCTCGTCGACAACAAAGACGGGGCGCTTCGGCCGGGGATGTTGGCTCGGGTGCAACTGACACGGCAACAGCTGCAGGGAGTCGTCGTCGTACCGCGTGACGCGGTGCTCGACGAGGCGGACGGAAAGGCTGTCTACGTCGCGGAGGCGGGGGTTGCTCAGCGACGCGTGGTGGAGCTCGGGGCCACCCGCGGTCGATTTACCGTCGTCACGGCAGGCCTCAAAACGGGGGAGCAGCTCATCGTCCTCGGGCACAGGCAGGCGGTCGAGGGTCAACGAGTGCAGGTTACGAAGTCGTTTGCCTGCTGCAGAAATGCAGTGACCGAGGGTGCTACCTCGTCGGAGACGGCCACCGATACTGCGTCCGTTCCATCCGGCGACACCTCTGCGGGTAAGGAGGGCTGAGCGCATGAACGGCATGCTCGCGTTCTTCGTCAACAACCGACTCGCTGTCGGCATCTCGGGCCTTATCATCGGTCTGTTGGGTCTCGTGTCTTACGGCGGCCTCCCCCGTGAGGCTGCCCCCGATCTCAAGATCCCCGTTGTCCTCGTCACGGTGCCCTACCCCGGTGTCTCCCCTACCGACATCGAAACGCTGGTGACCCACGAGCTCGAAACCGAGCTCAAGGAGCTCAAGAACGTCAAGGTCATGCGCTCGACCTCGGCCGAAGGGGCAGCCATCGTCAGTATCGAGTTCGACCCGAAAGTCGAGGTGGACGAAGCCGTACGCAAGGTCCGCGAGAAGGTAGAAGCAGCACGGCCAGATCTCCCCGAGGACGCCTTTGACCCTGTGGTTCAGGAAGTGAGTTTTGAGGACTTTCCTGTGCTCGTGGTGAACCTATCGGCAGACTATTCGCTGGTGCGTCTCAAGCAGGTGGCAGAGGAGCTGCAGGATCGTCTGGAGAGTGTCGCAGGTGTTCTCGAGGTCAAGCTGTCGGGTGGCGTCGAACGCGAAGTGCAGGTACTCGCCGATCCGGCGCGTCTCGCCTTCCACAAAGTCTCGATCGACGAGCTCGTCCGCGCCGTGCAGGGCGAGAACGTAAACCTGCCCGGCGGTGCCGTCGACAGCGGCCGCGCGTCGTTCTTGGTGCGCGTGCCTGGCGAATATAAGTCGCCCGAAGAAATCGGCGACGTCGTCATCAAGACCACTGGCGCGCCTGGTGCGCCTCAGAAGGGGCTACGTGTCTCCGAGGTCGCGCGCGTCATCGACACGTATAAGGAGCGAGCCACCCTCGGGCGCATCAACGGTGACGAGTCGGTGTCGCTGTCTATTTCGAAGCGTGGCGGCGAAAACTTGATCCGCATCAATGACGAGGTCAAGCGCCTCGTGAACGAAGCCTTACCGGGGATGCCGCCTGGTACCCGGGTAACCTTCCTGCAAGACCAATCAAAGTTCGTGAAAGAGATCGTGACCGACCTTGAGAACAACATCCTGACAGGGCTGTTGCTCGTGTTGGCGGTGCTGCCCTTTTTTCTCACCATCCGATCCAGCTTCATCGTCGCCTCAGCCATCCCTCTCTCGATGCTGATGAGCCTGGCGGTCATCGACGTGCTCGGCATGACGCTGAACATGATCGTGCTGTTCAGTTTGATCCTTGCCCTCGGCATGCTCGTCGACAACAGCATCGTGATCGTCGAAAACACCTACCGGCTGCTCTCGACCGGGATGTCGCGCACGGCCGCCGCCGTCGAGGGCGCAGCCAGCGTCGCATGGCCCGTCATCGCGTCGACGGCGACAACCGTGGCGGCTTTCATCCCGCTCGTCTTTTGGCCAGGCATCATGGGCGAGTTCATGGGCTTCTTGCCTCGCACCTTGATCATCACGCTGGTGTGCTCGCTCTTCATCGCCCTCGTCATCAACCCGGTGATGTGCGCTGCCTTCTTGAAGGTGAGCGACAAGCATGAGGTCAGCGACACCAGCGAGCCTACGGGGGGGTTGTACCGGAGCTACCGCAAAGCCCTCACTTTCGCCGTCGAGCGCTGGTACGTCACCGTCGGGGGCACCTTTGCGCTGCTGGTGATCACCATCGCGGTGTTCGGGAAGATGGGCCTCGGGGTGCAGTTCTTCCCAGAGACCACGCCCGATACGATCATCGTCGAGGCACGCTCGGCGGACGGCACCCGGCTCGAAGCCACCGACGAGGTCATTCGCCACGTCGAGGAGATCCTCGATCGAGAGCGGGTGCACATCAAGAACTACGTGACGACGGTGGGCGCGGGCGGAGGCACGAACCAAGGGGGAGGCGCGACCGCGGCCCACCTCGCGCAGCTCACGGTGGACTTCATCGAGGCCGACAAGCGCCAAGAGAGCTCGCTCGTGACCACCGACCGCATCCGCAAAGCGCTAGAGGCGATCCCCGGTGCAAAGTTCGAGGTGCGCAAACAGGGCATGGGTCCCCCCGCGGGTGCTCCCGTCAGCATCGAGGTCTCGGGCAACAACTGGACGACCCTCGGCACCGTGGTGGGTGACATCACGGAGAGCATCAAAGGGATTCCAGGGCTCGTCGACCTCAAAGACGACTTCAACCAAGGGCGTCCGGAAGTACAGGTCAGGGTTGACCGCGAGCGGGCCAAGCTCGTCGGCGCGGGCACCTTCCAAGTAGCGCAAGCGCTGCGGACCGCCATCAACGGCACCGAAGCGACGAAGTTGCGAGAAGGCGCAGACGAGTACGATGTGACGGTGAGGTTCGAACGCCAGCACCGAGCCGCGCTCGAGAACCTCGACGAGATCATGATCACCGGCAAAGACGGCAACCAGATTCCACTGCGCGAAGTGGCCAGCATCGTCACCGCCGCTGGAGCGGGATCGATCCGCCACAAAGACCGAGAGCGCGTCATCAGCATCACCGCGAATGCCGAAGGCCGCCTGCCGGACGACGTACGAAAAGATGTGGCGGCGATCTTGGAGAAGAAGCAGCTGCCGAAAGGCTACCTGTGGCGCATGGGCGGAGAGCAAGAAGAGCAACAGGCTGCCATGGCCTTCTTGGGGCGGGCGTTCCTCATCGCCTTCCTCTCGATTCTTTTCATCATCGTGCTGCAGTTCAACTCGTTGCTGATGCCAGCCATCATCATGACGAGCGTGCTGTTGTCGACGATCGGCGCGCTGTGGGGCCTCATCTTCTTCCAGCGCCCCTTCGGCGTCATCATGACAGGCCTCGGCGTCATCAGCTTGGCGGGTGTCGCGGTGAACAATGCCATCGTGCTGATCGATTTCATTCGGCAACGTCGTGAATCGGTGGCAGACCCCAAAGAGGCCATCGTCAGCGCGGGTGTAATTCGCCTTCGCCCTGTTCTCCTCACCGCCATCACCACGGTGCTCGGGCTGTTGCCCATGATGTTCGGCGTCAGCATCGACTTTGTGAACGGGCGCATCACCCTGGGTGGGCGCTCGGCGGAGATCTGGTCGAACATGGCCATCCCCGTCGTGTTTGGGCTTTTGTTCACCACCTTCCTCACGCTCATTCTGGTGCCGACGCTTGTCTACATGGCTGCCGTTGGCAGCCGCTGGTTGCAGCGTCGCTTCGTTCGTGGTCCTCACGACAAGGAAGCCCGGGCAGCAGCAGCCTATGCGGGGAGTTCCCCGGCGGCGGCCTTCGCGGGCACCGAAGACGACGAGGGAGCACGGTGAGACCCAGGCCGAGGGGGAGGCCCTGGTATCGTGCCGCGTGGCTCCCCGCCGTCATCGCACTCGGGCTCGACGCTGCGGCGGCGCGAGCGCAAGACATCCCCGGCGTTTTCGGAGACGCAAGCGGTGGCCCGCCGCCCGGCGGGAACACTCCCGGGGGGGGTGGACTCGACGACAGCGCCAGAGGCAGCCGCGGCAGCTCCCTCGGTGGCGGTGTTGCACCGACGGGCGGGCTCTCTCCCACGATGTCGCCCGAGGCGCTCTTTGGACTCGCCGACGACGGGCCGGTCGAGGTGCTCTCCCTCGAGGAGTTGTGGTCACGCGCCGCACAGGGGAGCTTCGATCTTCGCATCGCGCACGAAAAAGTGGTGCAGCAACAGGCGCAAGTGCGACGAGCTTGGTCGTTTTTGCTGCCCAATGTCTCGCTGGGCGGCAGCTACACCTACAACTGCACCTTCGGCCGCGCCGACGCCCTCGCCGATTGCGGCGACCAGACGGTCGAGTTCGTCAGCGAAGAGCAGCTCGACCAGCAGGCACTGCTCTTCCGCGCCCTCGGGCAAATCCTCGGGCAGGTCGCTGAGCTCGAGGACGATCCGGCCACGCGCACGGAACTCTCCAGCCAGTCAGAAGGTCTCCTCGGCGCTGCCGACCAGCTCGAGCGGCGCAAGGAAAGTGCGCAGCCCATCGTTGTGCAGCCAGCCCACGTGTTCGGAGGCTCGCTCCAGGTGACGATGCCGGTGTTCAACGGCCGCTCCCTGCCGCTCCTCCAAAACGCCTATGCCGCCGTCGACGCTGTCTCCCTCGCCAACCGGCAGGCGAGCAACGCCTTGCTGCTTGCCGTGACCCGCGCCTACTACACGGCGGCTACGGCGAAGAAGATGGTGCAGATCGCCGCTGCCCAGCAGGAGAGCAGCAACCGGCATCGGGCAGCCGTGCAGAGCCGCGGGGAGCTCGATGCGCTGCCGCCGTTGCAGCTCCGCAGGGCCGAGCTCGACGTCATTCGGGCAGAGCAGGCGCTGCGGCAAGCCGAGGCGGGCTACCGCGGCGCCATCGCTTCCGTCGGACAACTCGCGGGCATCCGAAACCGCTTTGATATCGAGGAACCAGCGCGAGGCATCTTTCGCCAAGCGCCGCGAGGCGAAGAGGAGCTGTTCGAGCTCGCCCGCGCGGCGCGCCCCGAACTGCGAGCCCAAAAAATTGCGCTCCAGATCGCAGAACGGAGCCGCCTCGACGCCTGGATGAGCTTCCTGCCGAGCGTCAACCTCGTCGGCCAGGCTCGCGCCACCTCCAACGTCAGCGGCTTTATCGCGTCGCCCGTGCAAGGGGCCCTGCTCCTGACAGCGTCGCTGCCGCTGTACGACGGCGGCGCTCGCTACGCGGCCCTCGAAGAGTCGGCATCTCGCATCCGCGAAGCGCTGCTGCAGATCCGGCAAGTCGAGGATCGCATCCTCGGACAGGTCCGCGGCAACCTCGAGCAGGTCACGCTCCGCTCACAGGCGCTCACCCTCGCCGAAGCCGCCGTGTCCGTCGCGCGGGAGACCCAAAGCCAGGCGAGCGCGCTGTATGAGGCGGGCGCGGCCACGGCCCTCGACGTCAGCGACGCCAACCTCGGGTTGTCCCTCGCGGAGGCCGAGCTCGCCCGGGCCCAGCTTGATCTCGAGCAAGCCGACTTGGGGCTCGCCTACGTGACGGGAACTTTCCCGCGAGAGGGCCCGGCCCCCGCCCCGCTGCGCCCCGAGGAGGAGGCAGCCGCTCGGCAGATCCTCGAGTCTCTGGCAGAAGGACCCGCGAGCGACTAGAGACCCGGGCATGCATACACAGCCCGTTCTCGCTTTTGACATCGGCGGTACCCACCTTCGCGGCGCGATCGTTGACAGAGAGGGCAAGGTTCTCGTCGACGGCCGCCTGCCATCCTCGGGGTTGAGCGTGGAGCAGCTCGTCGAACGCGCGGCGACGCTCGCGGCTGAACTCGAGCAGCGCGCCGGGCTGCGGGTAGAGCGGGTGGGCGCGGGTGTCGCCGCCATGCTGCCCCTGCCAGGGGAGGTCATCGAGAACGCCCCAAACCTCGGCTGGCGCAATGCCCCGCTGCGGCAGCTTCTCGCTGACGCCCTCGGGGGACGCCTCGTGCGTCTCTACAATGACGTCGACGCCAGCGCCTATGGTGAGACCGCCCACGGCGCCGCTCGAGGCTTTCACGATGTCATCTGCGTTTTCGTGGGCACCGGTGTCGGCTCGGGCATCATCAGTGGGGGACGACTGGTGCGAGGGCACCGCGGCGTCGCGGCAGAGTTCGGCCACATCAAGATCGCCACGCAGGGCGGGCGGCCCTGTGGCTGTGGTGCCACCGGCTGTCTCGAGGCCTACACCGGCGGGGCGGCACTGCTGACGCGCATCGCTGCGGCAGTGGCCGACGGGAGCGCCCCTGACGTCGCCGCGCGGGCCGCTGGCGAGGTCGCCACCGTGGCCCACGTCGATGCGGCAGCTGCGGCAGGTGACCCCTTCGCGGTAGCGCTGTGGGACGAGGTCGGGACCCACCTCGCCCTCGCCCTCGCAAACTTGGTGACGGTGCTGAACCCGGCGCGCCTCGTGCTCGGCGGAGGCGTGCTCGCCCGGGCACCGGGGCTGCTCGCACGGGTCAAGGACGGGGTCGGCCGCTACACCAACGCGGTGGCGCTGACGGGCTTTGAGATCGTGGATGTGGGGCTCGGTGACGACGGCGGGCTCATCGGAGCAGCAGCCCTCGTGCGCGCCCTCGAGGTCTGAGTCTGCGCGGCACCGCGAGCCGCACCGGGGTTCACGGCGAAGCACCGCGCAGGCACGCGCGGAGGCCCTCTCGGTAGGTCGGGTAGCGGAGCCGTACACCCAGATAAGGGCGCACCAGAGAGTGACAGGCGTGTCCGCCGAGGCGCATCTCGAGCCCGACCTCACTGAAGTGGGCGCTCGCTTCGTGGGGGCTTAGCTCGCGCGGTCCGGGAACGTCGAGCAGCCGGGCAGCCTCCGCCATCACCCGGTGCGTCGGGCTCGGTTGCTCGTCGCAAGCCAGCAGGATCGGAGGCCCCTTGGGCTCTGCCATGCGGGCGAGGAGCGCGGCGAGGTCGTCGACGTGAATGCGACTGGTCGGCGGCGCTGGGCGTATCACTTGGGCCGCTCCGGTGAGCAGCTGGGCGCGGAAATCCCGTCCAGGACCGTAGATCGCAGGCGTCCGCACTACCCTGACGTCGTGCCCCTGCTCTCGCAGAAACAGCGCCGCCGCGTCCATCAGGGCCCAACGACGCTGCCGCTCGGTGCGCGGCGCGGGGTGGGTGCGTTCGGTGACGGTGCCCCGCGTCGTGCCGTAGATGGCGGTGCTCACCACGACGACCAGGGGAGCGCCATGCAGCTGAGAGGCGACGCGTTCGAGCCGCGCGGCGCACGTATCGGCCTCCTCTGGCGGAGGAGCCAGGAGAAAAACTCCGCGGGGTGCAGGGTGCGGAAGGGGCTGGTCGGCATCGAGCTCGTAAAGGGCGAACTCGGCTCCCACCGCGAGGATGTCTCCGCGACGGTCCTCGGTGCGGGAAGTACCGATGACGCGCTGGCCGTTCCCGACGAGAACACGACACAGTGATTGCCCAACGTAGCCGCAACCTAGGATTAAAAATGGCTCACTATTCGGTTTCACAGTGCAAAATGTAACACAAGAACAAACGAATCGCCATCCACAACCAACACACTATCAACGAATCACTGGGCTTTACCTTGCAAGAACTTGCCGGTGCCCATCGCCTCCGCTGCCTCAACGCCCAGGTCCTGGGCGAGGGCCACCACGTCAGCCCGAGATCGACTCTCGGGAACGAGGTGCAGGTAGAGCCTCAAATCAGCGGCCGCCTCGTCACGCTCTCCAAGGGTCGCCCGCGCCCGCGCCCGCCTCCACAGAGCCTCCCCGCCAGCTGCGGGGGCGTATTTCGCTGCCTGTAGCGCCCGGGAGTACTCCGCGACAGCGAGCGCTGGGTCGTGCAGCACTGTCTCGGAGACGTGCCCCGCGGCGAGGGCGAGGCTCCAAACGGCGGGGTGGGCGGGGAACCTGCGGCCGAATAGCTGACAGGAGCGGACGGTAGCCACATCGGGGGCAGCCAGGAGCCCCATCTCGCAGCGCAAACGAAGCCCCTCGGCGGAAGCCCCACCCGCCTGCTCGAGGCGCTCCCACAGCACCTGGGGGGTGACCACGCCCTCGCGCAGCAGGCCCCGCAGGGCCGTAGCCGCCTTGGCACCGCCCGGTTGCTCCAAAGCGCGCACGTACGCTTCGGTGCGCCGCTCTGCCCCGGGCGCGCGCTCGGCGAGGTCCAGCCAGTTGGTCGTCTCTGGGGCTCGCAGGGCGGCCTGCCAAGCGGCTTCCGAGAGCGGCACCTGCTGTCGTCGTCGCCCCGCGGGGG
>JBMTAX010000026.1:0-14815 GCA_049429145.1 Myxococcota bacterium | reverse complement strand
AGCGAAGAGGGCGCCCAGCAAGAGCACGGAAGTAAAGACACTCCGGTCCCTCGCCGCCGCAGCGTGACTCGCAGATGAACCCATCGGTCGCCTCCAAGGACGCAGCGGCTGCGTGCGCCCCACTCTGCTCCCCTCGCGACGCTCGCCGCCCCTCGGGGACGGTCGCCAAGATGAGAGATCAATGTCGTAAGGAGAGTGTAGCGACCGCCCGCAGCCGGCGCCAAGCGGGCCGCCAGGTGAGACGCCTCGTGTGCTCGCAGTGAGACACCCACGGAGGCGCACCCAGCCGCCATGGCGCCTTCGCCGCTGCCAGCACGACGACTCGACAAAGTGCGGTGCTTCGGAAAAGACTGCGTCGGCGACGGGCGCCAATGCCGTCGCTTGCTCCTCACTCGGGACAGGCCACGGCCTGACGAGGGGTGAGTCGGCCGCGAGGCCTCGCGAACCTCATCGAAAGGGGAGCGCGGAGTGATGCTCTTCGAGCGAGGTTCCGCGAAACCGCGCTCGCTCTACACCGGCGTCTGATGACGCTGTCTCTTTGGAGGCGACGGCTTGCGACCCATCCATGTGTCCCAGACCCTCTCGGTCCCAGCGCTCTATCGAAGCGGAATGCTCGTCACGCTGCTGACGCTCGTCGGCTGTGATGCCCCCCTGAACGTCGTACATGGCCTCAATGAGCTCGAAGCGAACGAAGTTCTCGTCGTTCTCGACAGCCAAGGCATCAATGGAGAGAAGGTGCTCGAGGAAGGTCGAGTAGTTACATGGGCGGTGCAGGTGCCGGGTGGCCGCTCGAAGGAAGCCCTGCAGATTCTCGTCGCCAACAAGCTGCCAAAGGCCCGCAGCACGGGCCTGAAGGATATCTACGGCGCTGGCAGCAGTGGTCTGATTCCCACCAAGACCGAAGAAAAAGCGAAGTTTCTGCTCGCGATGCAGGGCGAGATCGAGACGATGCTGAAGTCGCTGCCCGGCATCCAGAACGCGACGGTCTCCGTTGTCGTGCCTGACAAAGACGTCATACGCGACATCGATACCCCGCCGACACCCGCCACAGCGTCCGTCGCCATCGTGTA
The DNA here is from genome assembly GCA_049429145.1 of Myxococcota bacterium. Classification (GTDB taxonomy): domain Bacteria; phylum Myxococcota; class UBA727; order UBA727; family CAYLZW01; genus JBMTAX01. The sequence continues at coordinate 13,745 of JBMTAX010000026.1, read as the reverse complement.
CAACCCCGATGGTGAGGGGAAGAAACCCGTCGATGAGGATCGGGTCCAGAAGCTCGTCGCGAACGCGGTCGAGGGTCTGAAGCCGGATAAGGTGCAAGTGCTGATGAAGGAGAACCGCCCGCCGGTCTTGATCGGTAGCAGTGGCGAGCTTGGCGCGGCGCTCGCTCCTCTCGCTGGCGAAGAGGTGTTGTCGATTCGAGTGGTCGATCGCAAAGCGGGCGTGAGAGCAAGACTGGTGATCGGTATCTTCGGTGCCTTGACCCTTCTCGGCGTGCTGGTGGGCGTCTTGGGTATCGTCCGCTCCACCAACCTCAAGACGCGGCTCGCGCGCGCTGAAGCAGAGACACAGGCGCTCCGCAGGGCCCGGCGAGAATCATGAGCACTCCGAGCGGGCGAGTCATCACTCGACGGGGAGACGCATAGACAATGCTGGCGCGCATGCTCCACCCGCTGGATCGTCGTCAGCAAACGCTGCTGTTGACCTGCTTGAGCCTCGGCGGTTCAGAAGGCGAGGACCTCTTGGCTTACCTCCCGGACGAGGAAGGCGCGTTGCTGCGGGAAAAGGCAGAGCGGCTCCGGGAGATCCCGAAAGACAAGCGGCTCCCGCTGATCGCGCATCAGCTGAAGCAGATGATGTTGTTTCGTGCTGCCAAGGGCCTCGAGGGCGTAGAGCCTTCATGGCTGCTCGCGGGCTTTCGCGGTGAATCTGCGCGCACCGTCGCCATCGTGTTGATGCACATGCCTGCCTCAGTCTCGCGACAAATTACCGTTCGCCTCCCCGAGAGCATTCGCATCGCGATGCCCTCGAGGGCGGAGCTGCGCGACATCCCACTTGAGGTGATCAAGCTGGTGCGCAGTCGGTTCGACGCCAAGTTCGCCTCGATGCCGGTGGAACACGAACTGGATGAATTGCACTTTCGCGACCTCGTCCTGCTCACCGCGAGAGAGCTCATCCTGTTGAGCCGTCGGCTCGGCACCGACGAGCTCGCGGCCGCATTCATCGCGGTGGGAAAACGAGCCCTCGCGGAGCTGCTCGGCAGGCTGCCACCAGACGATGCCGACGAGCTCATCACCGCCGTCAAACGCGCCTCACCCGAGGACGCCATGGAGCAAAAAGGGGCGCAAGCTTTCTTGGCGAAAGTGTTGGGGAACTTTCACAACACCGATGAACTCTTCCAAAAAGCGGGTCTGTATCGTCTCGGAAGAGCCATCCTCGAAGAAGATCCTCTGTTCGTGCGCCAGCTGTCTCAGCGATTTCCCAGGGCGCATGGTCGACTGCTCCATGAGTACTTGGGCCGGGCGCGAGAACGCGGAGATGGCACAGACGCGCAACTCGTCCGCCTTCGCGACTCGATTCTTGATGTGGTCGTCGACCTTGCACGACGAGGGAAGATCGACGCCCGCTATGGACAATGCCCCGTGCGGTATGAATCGAAAACGACCTCCGCGTAGCAGGCTGAGGCCATGGGATACGCAAACCCATTCCCGCGTATCGGCTCTGTCTTCGGTACGCCGCAGGGTGAGCGGTACACATTCGATGTGAGGAGGTCGCGATTCATGGGACGCGGCGGCGACGCTGAAGGGCGTTCACCCGCGCAGCGTCCCAATGGCTGAGAGGCGCCACGGCCTCGACGAGCTGCTGTCTCCGCGTCTCGGCAGCCGTCAAGGCGAGGCGCGGGTCAGGATGTTCCTGCCCGAGCGGAAGGAGTACCTCCATGAGCTCCTGCCCCTTGAGCTCCTTGGCCATGGTCCACTGCCCCCCTCGTAGGGAGTAGCGCCAATACAATCGGTTCGTGAGGAACACGTAAATCTCTTCGGCCTCAGGCACCACCGCATAGACAAGCCGCTCTCTCGGAAAGTGCCGCCCCTGGGAGAAGAGGTCGACGCCACTATCGCATCGCCCCGGAGCGAGTCCTGCGAGTGCCACAAGGGTCGCACCGACATCAGACAGGGAGCCGAGCCGGAATCGCAATTCGGGTGCGACCACTTTCTCATCGAGACCGAAGGCCAAGAGAGGAATATCGAACGCAAGCGGAACCCCTAGCTGCGAACGGATGGCGTTGCGACTCACCGGCACATGGGTACCGATCAGCATCGTCGCTCGAGGCTGTGAAAACGCAGCGAGCGAGTCCCCTGCAAGAAAATCGGCGAGCGCTGCGTCGGTCATCTCGAACTGCACGTGTTCTCCAGCTGAGGATGCCCCTGCAGTCTTCGCCTTGCTTACGTCATCGAGCATGACCACCAAGAGCGTGGGTCGCTGCTCGTCCCCAGCCCGCAGCACCTCGAGCGTCGGCTCGACCTCGGACAAGAGCTGGCGCGTCGTCGAATGCGGCTGCGTCGCGTCATTGCCGGGAGGCGATGGACGGGCACCGATGACGAGGTCGAAACCCACTTCCCGCAGGAATTTACGGCGCTCTTCGGTCAGCATCGTCTCAGAGGCCAGGAAGGCCGTCTCGAAGCCGCCCACACCAAGTACCGACGCAAGCCCTGTCATAGAGGGGACAATCACTGACGAGAGAGACCGGTCGCCGAGGAGGGGCAGCCGCCCGGTGAAGAGCGCGAGCAACGCGTCGTCTAGACTGCGCCCAGGGGCGACGACGTTGTGCATCGAGATCCCATTCTCGCTCAGTTCGTGAAGACGCGCGAAGACGCGCCGCTGCTCGACCACCTGCTCAAACTCCTCCCTTCCGACGCTCGGCACCAGGATGACGAGGATGCTCTTCGGGGGATGCGAGGAGTCCTCTTTGGATACCGCTCCGCGACAAAACGGGGTCGTCGGCGTGGCCCCGGGGAGTGGCTCACCGCGTGTCAGCCGCTGCAGACTCTCCGCGGCAGCGAGGGGGGATTGTCGAGGGAGCGCGCGGTCGAAGCGCAAGAGCCCCAGTATCGTCGACACGACCGGGCTCACGTGCGCTGCACTAGGGACCACCACCAGCGGCCATACGCCACTGCCTGCAATGGTGACCAGAACAAGCACCGCCACACGCAAGCTCAGCGCCACGTTCCTCGCACCGCTCCGGGAGAGTTCCCGGAGGCCAAACAGCACCACCAGTCCGACGACCAAGGCGAGCACCGGTGCCACAAGAGAGGTACCCGCGAATCTGAGGACCTGGAGCGGGGTGGCTAGGTAGTGGAGCTCATCGAGCCCGGGGGGATAGCCCGCGTTCACCTCATGGGCGTAGGCGCTGATGTCGGTGACCAACAGCGACGCCAACAGCGCCCAACCGAAGTTGCGTACCACGAGGCTGTGAAACCACATCGGCAGGCAAAGGACGCCAGCGAGAATCGTGGTGCCACAGACCTGGAAATAGATCCGCCCGAGCTCTCCCTCACTCCACGCGAACCCCTCGGCTCCGAGGAGAACTACGAGGTGCGCAAGGGAATCGGCGAGAAACAGGGCGAGACAAGCACGCACAAACCACTGCCGGCTAGGCACCGGTGCAGGGGGTCTAGGTGGAGGCCTCGCCCTCGTACGTCACCTCGTCAGATCGTGATCGAACACCCGAGTTCGAGTGCCCCTCCTCTCGATCGCCCCGATCGTGTTCGAGTGGAGAGGGCGTCAGGATCGCGGGGCGGCGGGACATTGTCCAGGTTGATTCATTGTGAGCCACACCCCTGCGAGGCACTGGAAGCCCAGGACTCAGACTCATGCCTCACCTCGCCCAGCGCAACGTGACACCGTGCGTTATGGGGGCAGGTTCGTCGCCTCACGCAGCCTGACAGCGACGTGGCTTCAGCGCGGCGCGACCGGCAGCAAGCGACGCTGACGACGCTCCTCATCGAGCCGACGATGGGCAATCGCGCAGTAGTCGTCGTCGCGCTCGATCCCCACCCACCGGCGCTCCAGTCGATCGCACGCAAGTAGCGTGGAGCCAGAACCAGCGAAACAATCGAGAACGCGATCCCCCTCATTGGTCCCTGCCAACACGAGCCGCTCCATCAGCCGCAATGGCTTTTGAGAGGGATGTTTGCCGTGAGAACGTTCGCGCATCGGTGTCACGGGGATTTCCCAGTAGTTCCGCATCTGCTTTCCACCATTAAGCTCCTTCATGTGCTGATAGTGGAAGGTCCAGTTCTTGGCTTTCTTCGACGTGTTGTTGCAGAGCCACAAGATCTGCTCGGTCGACTCTGTAAACATTCTGCACGTAATATTGGGCTGCGCGTTTGGCTTTGCCCAAATAATGCTGTTCACAATGCGAAGATCGAGCCGCGCAGCAATAGCACCGATGGTGTATATGTTGTGGTAGCTACCAAAGATGAAAATATTGCCGTTCTCTTTGGTGACCCGACAGACCTCTCTCAGCCATTCCGTGGTAAAGCCCTCGTAGTCGTCGACAGAGAACCGGTCCCAATCGTTCTCGATCGTGACATGGCTCGAGAAGGCCCACGACAAACCCTTGCGGTCCCGTGCGATGTTATAGGGCGGGTCGGTGATGGTCGCGTGAAACGAATTATCTTCCCAGGAACGCAACGTCTCGAGGACGTCGCCCTGGTAAAGCTGGTTCGGCATCGGCAATACACGATGACTGACACGCTCGGTGGCCCGTGGAGGAGCGACGGGCTCATACGGCTTCTCCGCGTCGAGCGGACGAACCGCACCGTCGGCCGCGGATGCCTTCCGAGGAGCCGATATCTCCGCCAAGCGTGCCTTCGTCTCCCGCTTGTGAACCGCAGCTGCCACCATGCCCTCGCCTCCTCTTGCGGCGCTTTTGTGCACCGTTGTACGACCGGTGGCGACTATGGGGGCCCGAGTGTCAGCTCTCCAGTTTTTGACCGAGCACCATGTCGGTTTTTTTCGTGAGGCGTGTCGCCAACACTGCCACGCGACGCAGGCAGTCCGGCCGCGGTTATGACCTGCTCCGTAGCGACATCGGAAGGTGTCCACCCTTGGATTTCACGTGCCTGGCCTTGTTCGGCAGTTGCCCCAGCGGAACGTGGCTCTAAAACGAGAGGGTCTGGTACCGGCTCGTTCAGAAGACGCCATGGCGTGTGCACACCGACGAATGTCGACTTGGCTTCACCTACCTACTCGTTGCTGGCCAAGACCAACCCCGGTGGTATCGAACGACCACGCACCAACTCTTCGACGAGAAGGCGACGTTTTCCGGGCAGCTGCGCCTCAGCGAAACACACGGCCCCGTCTCCTGTCGCAACGACGAGCCCAGGAGACGTACCGAGCACGGTCCCGGGCGCCGCGAGGGTTTCCCTCGATGCGTGAACGTGGGGACCAAAAAGTTTCAGCACCTCACCGTCGAGCATGGTGTAGGCACCAGGCCAGGGAGTCATCGCGCGAGCGTGGTTGACGACGTCTTGGGCGCTACTTGTCCACCGAACGAGGCCCTCCTCTTTTTGGAGCATGTGCGCATAGGTCGCGCCCTCGCTCGGCTGCGGCCGGCGCGACAAACTGCCTTCGAGGAGCGCAGCCAAATGGGTACGGAGGAGGTCGTGCCCAATGACGGCAACTTTCTGACTTAGGCTCTCGCCATCGTCGTCGGGCGCGATGGGTATCTGAGCAGAAGCGTAAACGTCCCCTGCGTCGAGCTCCTCTACCATGTCCATCAGACAGGCCCCCGTGACCTCGTCACCGGCCTCGATCGCCCGCTGCACCGGCGCGGCGCCACGCCAGCGCGGCAGGAGTGACCCGTGCACATTGACGAAGCCGCGCCGCGCCAGGGCCAATACGCCACGGGGCAAGATGCGCCCGTAGGCCGCGACCACGACGAGATCAAGGTCGAGCGCGGCCAGCTTTGCACGAAAGTGGTCACCGTCGGGGGTCCCTTTTTTCCAGGTGCACGGCTGCGCCACCTCGATGCTATGGGCGAGTGCGAGTTCCTTGACGGGAGGAAACTGCACGGCCTTCCCACGCCCCTTCGGTCGATCCGGCTGGCAAACGACGAGACAAACCTCGTGGCCGTTGGCGCGCTCCTCGAGCAGCGCCGTAAGGGAAGGCAGAGCGAACGCGGGAGTACCGAAGAATGCGAGGCGGGCCATGCGCTTCGATAGCGCACACAGCGAGGAGAAAGAAGCGGATGGGGCGCGACGGTTGTTCGCCCTCCGCTGCATGCGCCCTTATCCTCATGTCCCTCGCTCCACCAACATCGGATTGTCGACGAAGGTGGTCGCATTTTCGGAACTCTAGAGGCACAGCTTGCAGAGCCACGGTGTAGTGCGAGGTGGCCCGGGCATTTGGAGCCGCATCGAGCGGCACGGAGCTCTGGTCTCTCGAGGTTGCCGCTACTGGCCCGCGACCTCGCCGAATTTTTCCTTCCTAGGGCGACCACGTCGATGACGAACGCCCCTCCCATCACGCGTGCAACAGCTACCCGCGTGTTTCTTCGATCATGCGCTGAAAACGCGCGCAGGCCTCCTCGATGACCTCGCGGGGAGGTCCGAACGAAAAGCGCATATGGCCAGCGAAGCGTGAGGCGCGTGCGTGGCGTCGTTTGCCTGGGTTGATGTCGAAAAATTCCCCGGGAACCGTGACGACCTTGCGCTGCAACGCCTCGCGGAAAAATCCCATTCCCTCGGCGAGTGGCCCGGGCAGTGATTCGAGCCCGCCCCACACGTAGAATCCTCCCTCGGGCGGAACCTCAACGCGCACCGCGAGGCTGCGCAGGCGTTCGACGAGGAAATCCCGTTTGGGCAGGAACGTGCGACGGATGGCAGCGGTCTCTGCCTCGACCACCGCCTCCTCCAAGAGCCCGATCGCTGCCTGCTGCGCGGGCCGTGAGCCCCCGCCATCGAGGAAGCTGCCGGCTGATGCGACCGCGTCAATCACGGCCTTCGGCCCTACGGTCCACGAAACGCGAAGACCTGGATAACGCCAGTTCTTCGTCAATCCGTCGAAGAGGATGACGGGGTCGCGCTCGACGTCCTCGACGAAGGCTGCAGCGGAGACGACGGGAATCGTCTCGCCGTCGGGTTTGGTCCAGATGTAGTGGCTGTAGAACTCGTCGACGAGCATGGCGCAATCCAAGGAACGCGCTGTGGCCACCCAAGCGGCGAGTTCGGAGCCGGCCAGGGTCTTTCCTGTCGGGTTGCATGGGTTTGACAACAACAGGGCACTCAGGCCCTTACCCAAGATCTCTGCTCTCAGTTGCTCGACGGTAAAGCGATAGCCTTGGTCACCATGGAGCAGGATGGGGATGGGGCTGAAGAGACGGAAGACCCCGAGCAGCTCCTCATACGCCGTGTAGTCAGGAAGGAAGTGGCCGAGGTTCACCTCGCCGAGGGCCACGGCGGCGCGCGCGAGAGCGAGTCGACCTCCGCCGCAAATCGCGACATTTTCGGCGCTGTACTGGCTCTTCATGCCGCGACGAAAGCGACGGTTGTACATGTCGGCGACGGCCGCGCGCAGCTCCCTCAGGCCTGCTACGGGGGCGTAGTCATAAGCATCGGCGGGGACGTCGAGGGAGTCGATGCGATCGGGCCCGCCAGGCAGTGGCCCCGTCTCTGGCTGACCTTGTCCGAGATTCAGCCAAGAGGGGTCATTCGGACGATATCCGGCACGCTCGGCTTCGCTGGTCACGAAGATGACACCGGTCTTGGGAACGGAACGGAACGCAACAGCGTCGAGAGGTGCGCGCATCAGGAGCTCCGGAGCGGTCTGTACGAAGGGGAAGCATCGCGAGCCTGCGGAGGTGTCCTACCGCGCCAGCGGCCCGAGGGCCAAGTGGACGATGGTCTGTGCCGGGTTGACGTTGTGGGGTTCGCTCTTGGCGCCGCATGGCCTATGAAGAGGGTCCATGACCGAGAACCCCCAGGCCTGCGCGCCTGCCGCAAGGTGGCACCGCACTATGTCCCGCGTGATGCTCTCCTCTCTCCTCTTCGTGAGCGCGCTCTCGTGTGCGACCTCGAGCAGCCACGCCCGCAGTGAGCGACAAGTGCTCGTCGACGGGAAAGAGATCGCTGTCGAAGACCTCGCGCGCCGTCGATACGACGAGGCGATGCAACTTCGTGCGACGGGTGACGTCGCCAAGGCCCGCGCTCTGCTCGAGAGCATTCGGCGTGAACTCGACGATGCCTCCACTGCCGACTTCGCGACGGTAGGCTTGGCCCAGCTGTTCCTCGATGAGCGACGCCCCCAAGACGCGCAGCGACTCCTTGAGGCGCTCCTGCTGGATGACCCGACCTCCCCTGCCGCCGAGCAGGCACGCTACTCGTTGGCGCTCGCGCAACTGGCACAAGGGGATGCGACGGCGGCTGCACCGACGCTGAGGAACCTCGTGGACAAGCTCGGGACAGACGAGGAGAAGCGTCAGGCTGCGCTCGAGCTCTCGACACAGCTTCGGCGCCAGGGACAGGGAGGCGAGGCCGTCAGGTACTTGCACCGGGCTCTCAGCGTGACCACTGATGGGGAGCAGCGACGCTCTTTGGAGTCGATGCTGGTGCAGCTCGTCGACACCGAAGTCAGTTTCCAAGATGTACGACGACTACAGGAACTCGACGCGAAACCAGGTTCGTTGCTGGATGAACTTCTGACCATGAAGCTCGCGCGCATCCATTTGCACCTGCGCGACCACACCTCGGCCGTCGACGCCATCGAACGGTACCTTGCCGTGTATCCTCGAGGACGATTTGCCGATGATGCGCGCACGCTGCGTGAACGCCTCGCTGCCCGCGTCATCACAGAGCCACGCTCCATCGGTGTGGTCATCCCGCTGTCAGGGCCATACGCCGTCTATGGGGAGCGCGTGCTGACGGCGATCAAGCTCGGCCTCGGCCTCCCGGTGGAGCAAAGCGATTACTACGCAAAACAAACGGGACAGACGAGCCAAGCGGGCGACGAAGCAGGGGACCCCAAAGATCCTGATCGCCGCCCTCCCCCGAGAGAGGTCCGCGTGTCTCGAGACCTCAGCGTGACCGCGGCACCGAAGGGAACCAAGGCGCCTCCCATTCGTCTGATCGTCCGTGATTCGAAGAACGACCCCACGGTTGCTGAACAGCTGATGCAGGAGCTCGTGGAGCAAGAACACGTCGTCGCCGTGGTCGGTGACCTCTTGCTCGACACCTCCCTGCCCGTTGCGTTGAAGGCGGAGGAATACGGTGTGCCCGTCATTTCGCTGTCCCGACGAGAAGGACTGCCCCAGCTCGGCTCTTGGGTTTTCCGCATGTCGTTCACCGGCAGGAAGCAGGCGGCAGCACTTGCGGCATTGGCGATGGAGACCATGGGTCACCGACGCTTCGCCATCTTGTACCCGCGCCACGCCTACGGCATCGAGCTGATGAATGCCTTCTGGGACGAAGTCGACCGGCGACAGGGCGAGGTCACGGCGGTGGAGAGCTACGGACACGACCAAACCACTTTCACCGTCGAGGCCAAAACCCTCGTGGGTCGCCTGAACCTCGAAGCCAGGGGAGAGTTCACGGAATGTCGCGCCGAGGCCAACGCCATCGAAGACGTGTACCGGCGCAAGAAGGCGCTCGAGCGCTGTTCCGATGTGGTGACCCCGCTCATCGACTTCGATGCACTCTTCATCCCCGACGACTACCGAACCGTGAGCTACGTCATCCCCGCGCTAGCTGCGGAAGACCTGCTCCTGACGACCGATAAGTTCGCGGTCGCAGCTTATGAGAAGACCACGAAGGTAACCCGCCTGCGCCCTATTCAACTGCTCGGCGGCAGCATGTGGAACAACGAAGAGCTCGCGCGGCGGCTCGCCCGTCAGATCGACGGTGCAGTGATGATCGATGGCTTCGATCCCGCCGACCAGACCGACAAGGTCCAAGACTTCGTGCGCGGTTTCGCCGGCATTCATCGCAACCAACCGGGCCTTCTGGAGGCCTATGCCTTTGACGCGGGACACCTGCTGGGGGCCATTCTCGACGGTGCAGGCGGCGCGGCGCCGCGCAACCGCAGCGAGATGCGGACCCGGCTGAGCACAGTGCGTGACTTCCCCGGGGTGACGGGGCAGCTGAGCTTCGACGGTGACGGCGACAGCGCCACCCCCGGTCGGTTCTTCACGTTCAAACGAGACCGCATCGAGAGCGTGAAGGTGCAAGACCTGGCAAAGGCAGGCGACGGGTGATCTGCCAGTGCCCTTCCTGCCGGGAACTCGTCGACGTGACAGTCGCGCTCTTGGGGGAAGGATCGACCCTTGCCGGGATGCGCTGTACCCGTTGTCAGGAGGTGACGTGGCTCCCCCTGCAGCCATCGTCGCCCGTGCTACCTCAGGGCGCTGTCCTCGAACTCGCGACAAACGATCGTCTGTACGTCGCCACCCAGCGTTCTGTCGTCGATGGGACACCCACCGCTCACGAGCCCAAGGACGTCGATGACATGCTGCGGCGAGCCCTCGAACCCATGCGTGCCCCGCCTGAGATGGCGATGCTTCAGCGAGAGCTGCTTCGGTTGACAAGCCAGTGGGATGACTACGACGGACATCGGACGTTGCTACAGCGCGCGCGAGCCGAAGACGGGCTGCCATGGCTCGCAGGCTGTTACCGCGCGGTCCTCGCAGTGAAGCCAGAAGACCCCATGGCCCTGCGAGCGCAGCAAGACATCGTGGCCCTTGCCCTCGCGAGCCTGCCCCAGACGCATCCACCGACGACCCAACTGACATCGGGCGTCACCAGAACCGCCATCTATGGCATGCTGCTCCTTGGGGTCATCGCCCTCATCGGTCGATTCCTCTACCAAACGCTGCGTTATCTCTGACGGTAGCGGTTTGGTGACCGCCGTGGTCCACGAGAATGGGGGGCCCTGAATAGGGTAGGCGTACCTCGATACGCACAGCGTCATCATGCCGACACCCTGGTTGGCTCATCGACTACCCGCGGTGCGGGCGACGAAAGTTTCACTCTCGCGCCGACGGAGTACACTCATGGAACCACCGTCGAGGCATGCAATGGAAAGGCCGGGTCCCGAGATGGAGCACAGGGACGGAGACGAAAGATCCGGGTCGGCTGCAGATGGCGACGTTTCGAGTCGTGTGGCCGCGACCTTGGAGACCGCGGAACGATTTCGACAGAAGCTCGTGGGCGACGCGCAAGCCGTCGTCGATGAGCAGTGCAGCGCGGCCCGCGAAGCCGGCCAGGCCGAGGGCTTCGCGCAGGCGGCATACATGCGTGAGCAGATCGCCGCGATGGAACAACGCATGCTCAGGGAAATCGATGGCGAGATCGTTCGTGCTTCGCTGCGGATCGCCAAGCAGCTCCTCGAAGCGGAGCTTGCCGAACGCAGCACGGCGTTGGTCGACTTGGTGGTGTGTGCGCTGTCGACGGTACGAGACGCGCGTGACGTGTCCCTGCGAGTCAACCCGTACCATGGAGAGACACTGCGGCACCACAAAGACCGGTTGATCGATGCACTTGGGAGAGCGCGCGATGTGGTGATCCGTGAGGACAAGAATGTGCAACGAGGAGGGGTGCTGATTCAGACCGAGTCCGGTGTCATCGACGCCCAACTCGATACCCAGCTTGCAGAACTCGCCCGCGTCTTGGCGGGTTGACGAAGCCAGCGGAGGGCGCGCTGTCGTCCTCGTCGTGCACGTCAGTCAAGGCTCTTGCCCATCGAACTCCGCTCGTGACGCAGCAAAGGCAGGCAGACCCGAAGGGAATGGGCAGCGTGGTAGGGTCGTCGTAGAATGAAAACTCGGCCTCTCTTCGGGGCCTAGCTCGAGGGAAAATGGCGCGCGTCATCAAGGCAGGCGGTGGGAATGAGGCGCAGCACGAGAGGGCTGCGCCGCGGCAGGTCGTCGCCCAGGCCGGCAAACGGCCCGTCATCGAGAAAGATCTCTATGAGGCCCAGCTGCGCGCCGCAGAGATCCGCAGAGCCGCGGAGCGAGAGCGCGAACAGGTCCTAGAGGAGGGAAAGCGGCGGGCAGCTCAACTCCGCGAGGAGGCGCAGAGCGAGGGAGCCGCTGAGGCCTTCGCGGCAGCGGCGGCGGAGACGCTCGCGGCTTTTCGACGGCGAGCGGAGCGCTTTGGTGAAGCGTCCGATGATGTGCGGGTGCTGGCGCGGGAGGTCGTCCGCAAAGTGCTCGGAGTGCCAACGCTACTGCCCCAAGAACGCGTGGAGGCGATCTTGGCAGAGGGAATGAAGCAGCTGCGGGCCCGGCGCAAACTTCGGGTACAGCTGGGTGAGGCCCGGCTGTCGGCATTGGCGCACGAGCGACCGGCGCTCCTCCACGCATTGCGCGCCGAACCCGACATCCTGCTCGAACCAGTCACCGATGTCCGCAGCGGCTACTGCCGCATCGTCACCGAGGTGGGCGGGGCCCTCTGCTCCGAGAAAGCAGCCCTCGAGACCCTCGCCGAGGGCTTGCACGTCGTGGAGGTGCCGCGGGCCAAAGAACCCCCTCGGGGCGGTGCGCTGGCGCACCCACCCATCAGCGAAGACGATGACGACGACGAGCCAACGCTCCACCGACGTGTAGGCGGCCACCTGCAGCGGCCCGCTTCCCGGAGCGGACGCCCGACCGTGGGCTCGGCGCCTTTCCACAGGGCCCATCCCGCCGCAGGGGGACCTGCAGCGGTTCCCCGCGCCGAACCCCACAAGGTCGGTGGTCAGTTGCGACCGGCTCGTGCGGCAGAGGCCGATCCGGAAGCGACGATGCACTTGGACGTCCAAGACCTGCGCGAAGAGCTCGAACGAGGGCTGCCGCCCGGCGCCAACAGGGGCGGAGCCGCGTCGAACGACGAGGATTTGGAGCTCGATGACCTTGACCTGCACGTGGACGAGGTGCTGCGGCGCCGCTGACACTCCTTTGTCCAGGACCGGCCAAGGACCGCTCGAAACCTCGTAGGAGAGGGACCGCTTGCTCTTTGTGGCCCGGGTTGTCAGACGAGGAGGGCGTTGGCGGAGGGGCGGTGCGTGGCACCGCGCCGATGAGGGGAAGGGACCTCCCCGCCCACTGCGAAGCTAGGTGAGACTTGTTGTTTTGTCAGGCGGTGTCGACTTGAACCAGCGATCTACCCCACGTCACATCGCCATCATCATGGATGGGAATGGTCGTTGGGCGGAAGACCGTCGACTCCCTCGCCTCGAGGGCCATCGGGCGGGGGCACGGACTGTCCGCGACATCACCACCTACGCCCGTGAGCTCGGGGTACGGTACCTGACGCTCTATGCTTTCTCGTCGGAGAATTGGGGGCGCCCAGGCCATGAAGTCGGCGGACTCATGGAGCTGTTGCGGGAATATCTCGTCGAGGAGCGTAAGACGTTGCTCGACAACCGCATCGAGCTCTCGACCATCGGCGACACCGCGCGCCTCCCCGCCGCCGTGCGGCTCTTGTTGAACGACGTCATGGGGGCCACGCGCGGGCTCGATGGGATGCGACTCACTCTCGCCCTCTCCTACGGGGGCCGCGATGAGATCCTGCGAGCGGTTCGTGGCATTGCCCACGCGGTAGACCGCGGCGACCTCGACCCGGAGGAAATTAGTGCCGCTCACCTCGAGGACCGGCTCGATACCGCTGGCGTACCCGACCCAGATCTCCTCATCAGGACCAGCGGAGAGCAACGCATCTCCAACTTCCTCCTGTGGCAGCTCGCGTACGCCGAGCTATACTTCACCGAGGTCCCTTGGCCCGCGTTTGCGCGTGCGGACCTCGACAAGGCTCTCGTAGCCTACGCAAATCGACAACGACGCTTCGGCCTGACCGGCGGGCAGGTGAACGACCGAAGAGAGCAAGTCTCCTAGCGGTAGGCTCAAGAGAAAAGCCGCCTCAACGGGTTTTCATATCAGCCGCCGTTCTTGGGTGGGGCCCCCAGACGAGTGTTTCTCGACGGGGGGAGGGTCTGC
>JBMTAX010000025.1:0-14965 GCA_049429145.1 Myxococcota bacterium | reverse complement strand
GCACCTCGCCGGTGACGACGCAATGTGGTGTTGGCGGCAGCAACCCCATCACGGCCAGACCGGTCACGCTTTTGCCGCAGCCCGATTCTCCCACAAGTCCCACCGCCATCCTCGGGGGGATTTCGAGGCTCAGCCGATCCACGACGAGACGTCGACGGCCCTCGGACGCAAAAGAGACTGAGAGATCACGTACCGAGAGCGTCGACGCGACGACCCCTTCTCCATCGTCCCTACCATTCATATTCATGGGAGTTGCTTGGACGATGGTGCAGCTCTTGTCATCGAGGGGCCCCTACGCTCATCGGCCAAGCGGCCCTGCACCGGTCTACTGTGCGCCCCGCATGCGCGCCTTTTCAGCGCTTGGACCCCAGAAAACCCCAGGGGGCCACCTCAGCCACCTCCTGTCGTGGCCCGGCCGCCGCGTAGGAATGCAAAGGAGTGGGTTTCGTCACGGGCTCGACGGCGACGGGCGCCTCCAGCGCACGACGACGAGCGGGGATCTCGAGTTCGTTCGGCACTTCCTTCGTAAGCAGCGGACGCTCGGCAGCACTTTGCCACGTCGACGCGAGTCCTACGCCGTCCGCCGCCAGCATATCGCCCTCGGTTTCCAGGGGCTCGTGCGTAGGGGCTGCAAGGGGCACCACAGCGACAGGCGCAGTCCGGCGGACGAGGTTGGGGGTGTCGTCGACCTCAGAGAAGACCGAGGAGCCCATCGCGATTGACGCAACGGCGAGGTGCGGCAGCGGTGCGAGGGAACCGACACATTTTCGCAGGAGGGCGATGGAGTCGGAAAAGCCGGCTTGGCTCGACCAAGAACCTGGAGGTGTCGGCAACATCACCGCGAACGACGCCAGCCCTGAGGGCATCGGCGGCCATTCGTCGGCAGCGCTCGCCGTCGTCGAGAACCGGCGCGCGACGGACGGACGCTCCAGGACGTAGACGTCGAGCGAGGTCAGCAAGCGAGAGGGCGCCAGAGGTTGTACTTCGACGATAGCGCTCGTCACGCCCTTGCTCTCAAATCCCTGGGGGGCCACGTCTGCATCCCCAACGACGTCAAGGGCATCGGCGAACCCATGTACTCCGTCGAGCATGGCGGTTTCGTCGACGATGACATTCAGCGTGTCACTGTGTGCCTTTGTACCCGCCTGTGTCGTTGTCTCTTCCACCACAACGTCGAGCACTTCGCTTCGCTCCGGTGTGCTGTCAGGCATCGCCACCACGTCGACGACGACATCGAGAGCATCGGTGTGCTCCCGCTTCTCGTCCAGCAACGCTTCGGGCTCTACGACGACATCGAGGGCATCGGTATGTTCCCACCGATTGCTCGGTAACACATCCGCTTCGATGACTACGTCGAGTGTCTCGGAGACCTCCCTGCCCGTCTGTGTGGATGGCTCCCCCGCAGGTATGACGACGGCAGACCCGCTCGTCTCTCCGGGGGAATACGAGGGGGACAGCGCGCCGGTGTCAGCGACGAGAACGCTCCTCGGTAGTCTCGGCTCGCTGATGACCTCGGCGGCCGACGTGAGAGCCACGTCGGAAGGCGGGGAGTGGGAGGTCGTTGCAGGGGGCTGTGGCCCATCAAGGAGACCGGCGGATCTGACCTCGCCACCAATGAAGCTGTCCCCGTCCCAGGTGTCCGCCGTTGCCACGGCCGGTGGCGCCGCAAACCCCATGGGAGACCGGTCCGGAGGAAGTCGCAGCACCGCCACCTCACGCGCTGTGATTTCGTCGCCTTCGTCGACGACGGGCATCGGCGGGCCCGGCAGGGGACGCGGAGTCGGCGCCTCGGCTTGGCGCGCCTCGGGTGGATTGTCCACGAGCGAGCCCCAGTCGTCCGGAATCGTTCTCGTTTCCCCCCCGTGGTGGGGCTGCGGGGGCACCGGTGTGGCCGCGGGCAATGCGTGCATCGCATCCCGTCCCACGAGTGACGTTCCCTCGGCCGGAACCGGCTCGTGCTGCTTCGCCGCAGACGCGTCGCTGCCTGGCGACTCTCCCGTTGCTCCTCCCCCGTTTGCCCTGTCGAGCAGCGCGACATCATCCGGTGCTACCCTGGCCGCTTCCCCCTCCGTACGACTGTTGACGAGCATCGACGTGGGTGGAGCAACACCGTCTCCCGGGGTTGCGGGCCACCATGAACCAGAGAAACCACGAGGCAGGTCCTCGAGGGATGGCGGATGCACGACCTCAGGCCTCGTCACCGCCGCCGGCACCACCTCGACCGGGGAGTTCCACGGGGGCACCTCCTGGGGAGGTTTTTCTGCACTTGCTTGTAGCCACCACGAGCCTGTTTGGCCCACAGGCAACGGCGCATCCGCTCCAAAGGGGCCCTCGGTGTCCTGAGGGGGGGCCGCGCCTGGGAGGAGACGCCCCTCGCCCCCGGGGCTCGGTGGTCGCCCCCCGGCAGGCATCGCGTTGGACGCGGTGGGCCACCATGAACCTGAGTAACCTCTAGGGAGATCGTCGTCGCCACCGATGTAGGCGTTGGCGGCCCCGAAGGGGCCTGTGTTCTCCAAGCTGAGAGGGGTCGCGTCGTTCGCCTGTGCGGGAACGGCATCAGGGACATCTGTGGGGGAGGCCTCCTCTGTCAGCAGAAAGGTGCCCGTGTCCGAGGGGAGGAACCAGTCGCCCGCCGCGGCCGGGGGCGTTGTGTGGGGCGGCGCAAGCAGGGGTGCAGGCCATGGTTGACTCGCTCCGTACAAAGAGCGCCGAATGACACCGGACACTTCCGACTCGGAGGCCAAGACCGCCACGACACGTTTGCCCGTCTCGCGCGCGAGTTGTTCAAGCGCTTCGAAGTTCGTGGGGTCGCTCGTGGCGACGACGAGCGCTTCGGCACCCGCCTGCCAGATCATGTCGATCGGGACCGCATGAAACTTCTCGGCCGTTGCCACTGGGATCAACGACGCCAGCGCGGGCGGCACCTGAAAGCCTCGTAACGATGCACGTGGGCAGCCGAGGTGAACCGCCAACCCATCGGCGAGCTGTTCCTCCCCGATGAAACCGCTGTCGAGGAGTATCTTACCGATACGGCCTCCCCAGCTCGCTTGCTGGTGGAGCGCAGCCTCGAGCTGTCCTGCGTCGATCAGTCCCGCCTCGAGGAGGACTTCACCCAATCGTTTCCGCGTCATAGGCCACTGCCATTTCCAGCTCGCTCGTACGACGAGCTCTACTTCCGATGACCATAGAGCGAGTTGCACCGTCGGCGCACCTCTCCCAGCAGACTGAGGCGAAAACCCGCATCAGGGGGCTTTTGCCATCGCTTCGTTCCTGCGCGCGGGGCCGCGGACGAGGTTTGCTCGACGGGGGGAGGGTCTGGCAACAGACCCTCCGGCGAAACGAGCTGGCTGCGCAAATCGATGACAGTGGGTTCTGCCTCACCCTGGTGGGGGCCGCTGTCTCCCCGGCGGGCGCGAGTCACGTCACGCAGCGCCACGCGCACGGGTGGCGAGTCTCCACCTCCGCAGCGCCGCGCGCCTGAGGCACCACCGGCATCTGGGAATTTTCGAATGCCCTTGCGCCTACCCGTCTGACTCCTGTCACAGCGTCCGGTCGTCCAGGCATCCACGCCCCGTGAGCGCAGGTGTCCGCACAGACCAGGCCGACCTCCACCGAACGGCGCGTTCCGCGTCTGACTGCTACCGTCCGCGTCGCAGGGCCCTTTGGTACTCTTCTTGTGCGATGACGCCCTTTTCCACGAGCAGCTCCAGTGTCGCCCGCAGCGCTCGGGCTTGTCGCGACGCCAGCTTCTCGAGCTCTGCTAGGCGGTCACCGGTCACTGTGGTCGGCGCTGGCGCAGCAGGTACGGGGGGCTCCGTCGCTACGGGGCGCTGTCGCGGCGGAAGGGCCGGGTCGAGGTCAGAGGGGAGCGCAGCCGTGTCTCTCCGCCCAGGCACGATCTCGTCTCGCCGCTTCACCAGCGTCGAGTTCTGGTTGTTCAGCAGCTTGATGCTCGACTCGCCTCCCACGCTCGTCGAAGTAAGGCCCTCACCGTACACAGCACGGATGGCCTCGAGGATCTGCGTTTCTCCTGCGAGCTGGGGCTCCAGCTTGATGTTGACGAGACGGTTGAGTTCGTCGAGCACGACGATGTTGAGGGGGTCGGAGACCGCAACGATGAGCACGCGTCGTTCAGAATCGTAGCGGACGGGCACAACGCCGTGTTGTTCGCAGAACGAACGATCGATGCGGGAGCGCAGCGGCGGTGCGACGTCGAGGCTGCGCAGATCGGCGCGTGGCATGTTGAGCTGCCGGGCGAGGGCCTTGACGAGGAGATCTTCGCTGAGAGCGCCCATCCGGACGAGGATAGCCCCCAGCTTCCCGCCCCATTTTTGTTGTTGTGCCAGCGCCTCTTGCACCTGTTGCGGCGAGACAACTGACGCTTTCAGCAAGAGGTCCCCGAGTCGGATCGAGTTCGCCATGTCACCATCGTACTCGAGGCCGTGGCTCCAACGCACATAGATTGCGAGGGCCCCGAGCAACGCCATTCGAGACCCCTCAGGGTGTCAAGGGTTCCACTTGGGTCCTGGCGGGCGGAGCAAGCCGGAAAGCCTCCTCGGGGAACGGGAGCCCATTGATCTCCATCTCACGCCCACTGAGCCGCAGGACCCCGGGAACCTCATCGCTCGCATTCGGCAATCTGACGATGAGCTCCGTACCGAGCGTCGTGTCCCCAACGGGCAGAAGGCTCTCGTACAAAACGTCAAACAGCAGCGCACCCGATGGCTCGTAACGACGCCAACGCAGGAGGCAGTCATCATAGACACGAGCAGTCACGATAGAGAGCGTCCCCTGGGGCTCCCGTAGGCCCACTTCATAGGTCCCTCGACGCGTGTCTACCGCCAGCTGAAGCGCCTCGCTGCCCGCCGCTGGCGCGATGCCGAGAAGCAGCGCGACGAGGTCGTTCGGCCAAAGTGACACGCCGAGGAGCTCGCCGAATGCAGTACCGTCGGCTGGGCCGCTGAACCACCGTGGTCCCGTCGGCGACGTGGCATCGAACCCGGTGAGGGTGGCGCCATCGGTCGCGAGGATCCATAGCGGCTGGTCGAAGAAGCTGCGCACGGCGACGTGAGCCCGTGCAGGCATTTCCACCAGGACGTCGAGCTCGGCAGTCGACAAGAGCCCCGCGAGTCCTTGACCGCGTGCGGTGTATTGTCCCGAGAGTCTCGCTCGACGCGCTCCTTCCTTCTCGAGGCGCAGCCTCGCGATCTCGGGCGTCGCCGGCTCCTCTGCCCGAGGAGCTGTCGCACGGTGACATGCCGGAGCGATGCCTAAGGTGGCGATGATGCCAAGGACGATTACGAGGGGCTTCATGTACCTGCCACCTGCAACCGAGTCTTCAACGCTTGGACCCGGCGAAGCAATCGCTCATCGTCGATCGCCCTCGTCAGAAGCCGTTCGAGATGCGGGCGCGCTTCCTCTGCGCGTCCGAGCGCGGCGAGTACCTCTCCCAGATGCAACTCGATTTCAGCTTCGTCCGGGGCAAGCCGCAGCGCTCGCTGCAAGGTCTCCGCGGCGAGCTCAGCCTTGTCGTTGCGAAACTGTGCCCACCCGAGCGTGTCGAGCACATAGCCGTTCAGAGGGCCATGTACGACGGCCCTCCAAGCAAAACGCTCCGCCTCGTCCCGGCGCAGCTCGTGATCTGCCAGGGTGTAGGCGAGAAAATTGAGTCCATCGACCGAGGGATGCTCCGTGCGCGCCAGCAGCTCCTCGGCGATGCGCACAGCGCCGAGCGCATCGCCCTGGCGCTCCAGGTGCCTCGCTCGTACCCACTGCAGCTCCGGGTGATCTGCGGCCGCATGGAGAGCCGTCGTCAGCAGATCTTGCGCATCGCTCGGTCCCGAGAGGCGCTCCTCGGCGTGCACGGCGACCTCGAGCAGCCCTGCATCCTTGGGATGGTCGACGAGGAGACTCTTGAGACGCTGTCTGACACCCTCTCGGTCCACGTTCGTGGTCCGTTTCGCAGCGAGGTCGACGAGCACTTCGAGGAGCGAGGACGCCACCGGGGAGTGCTCGAGCCCAGCGTCGACGACACGCAGAGCGTTCTCAGTATGCCCAATCGCCAACCATGCTTTCGCGCAGAGAGTTTGCGCGAACAGGTACATGTCGCTGCCGTCGGTGGGGACCACGCCGCAGAGTGCTTTGTGGGCTGCGTCGTAGTCCCGTAGCCCAAAGGCGAGCCTCCCTGCTGCAAGGGCGACTCGCGCCGAGGGAGAACCCTCCTTCGCGACCGAGAGCAGGCGGAGGGCCGCCTCTGGCAGGCCCGCCGCCTCGTACGCAGAGACCACCATGAGTCTCATGGTGTCGCTTTGGTCGTCGGCGAGCCATAGGCGCGTGAGTTCCTCTGCCTCCGCGCGCTCACCTCCGAGCAGCCGCGCCGTGAGGTAGAGCTGTCGCATCTCGAGGGAGTCACCACGCTCGCTCGCGATGCGACGCGCGACCTCGGGGGCCTCCGGGAAGCGGCCTAGTGCGTACAATAGGTTGAGCCGTAACTCTAACGCCTCGAGGGCGCTGGCGTCGCGCTCGAGGACACGGTTCACCAAGTTCAGGGCCGCTTCCACGTCGCCGCGTTCTGCGAGCAGCTGGGCGAGGGCCAGCCATCCATCGATGGCTGCGGGATCGCTGCGCATCCATTCCTCGACCACCGCCTCGGCCTCTTCGATGCGCTCTTCCTGCAGATAGAGCTCGGCCAGCATCCTCGACGACGGTAGGTGCCCCGGCGACTTCAGCAAGGTGTGTCGAATGACCCGCTCCGCTGCGCGCCTCTCTCCGGACAGCAAGTGGGTCAATGCCAGCAGACGCCGCGCTTCCAACTCATCCTCATCGACCCGCAGAGCCATTTCTGCCTGCTTCCGCGCCTGGCGAAGGTCCCCGAGTTGCAGATGAAGTGTCGCAAGCCGCACCCGCAACCAGGGACTCCCACCGTCGTGAAGCGAGGCCGCGCGAAAGAGGGCGACCGCGCCGTTGAGGTCCCCTCGCTCCACGGCGAGTTCCGCCTCGAGTGCGGCCCGATAGGCCTCGGCCGAGGGCGGAGGCGAGTGACGTACTTCTGTTTGCCCTTGCTGGTGGGAAAGGCGTGCGCCGCTCTCGGCGCGTTCGTTGGCCAACGGAAGGCTCCGCTCCGTTCGTCCGCCATGGGCGCACGCCGCGCAGAGCACGAAGGCCAACAGGCTCCCGGTTGCAGAAGGGCGCAAGGGCTACTTCCCCTCGACGCGCTGCTGCAGCTTCTTGGCGTCGGGGACGTCAAACCGCCAGTGATCATGGGGGATCGACGAGGACGACGAGGGCATCGCGATGACCTTTTCGATCCACACGCGTGCTTCTTCGTGGCGATCTTGGTCGACGTAGAGTTGTGCCAACACCACCATTGCAGGGGTCCATCCCGGGTCGCGCGTTAACGTCTCAAGCAAGAGCTTCTCTGCGAGGTCGTCGTCGCCACCGGCGATGCGGGGGACCTTATGGTACACCTTCGCCAACGTCTGGCGTGCATAAGAGTGTCCAGGGTTGAGCTCGAGTGCGCGATGTAGGCTCGCCTTGATTTCCGGAAGCATAAAGAGCGACTTCATCACGCCGCGAGTCTGCCCGATGCTGGCGAGGTTCGCGACGTCCCAAAAGATGGCGTCGGCGCTTCGAGGGTCGAGGGCCATTGCCTGTTGGGCTGCCTTCCGACCGAGTTCGTACTCTGCTACTGCGCCATCTCCTGCGAGCAGGTCTCCACTTCGCAGGTGAGCCCGCGCGATGTTGAGCCATGCTTCGAAGCGTTGACGCTCCGTCAACGATGGCACCTGCAAAGCTGCCTCACACGTCTGACGTCCCGCACGCATGTTGGGGATGCTACTCGCCGTCAATTCGACCTTCTTGTAGCACTCCTGAACCAGGGCCGCCCCGTCGGGTGCGGGAGCAGGGGACGCCGTCGTGGTCGGAGCATCTACGGAGGCCGTCTGGCAGGTCAGCAGGAGGGCGAGTGAGGGGAGGTGCATGGTGTCTCCAGCTCAGTGAGCGAGCGAGTCCTCTGGCGTCAGGTTACCCAGGAGCAGGGCCGCCAGTGCCTCGTTGGCTCGTTGTAGACGTAAAGCGAGGTCGCTTTCTTCCAGGGCACCCTGTCGGGTGCACGGGTCGTCGATCTCGCTCGCGCAGATCACATCCGCTAGCACACCGGGGTCGGTCACCCTTCGCATCAGTTCTCCGAGGCGTTCGCGGGCGAGGGGACATCGATCCATGACCTGTGCGTAGCAGGCCCTGAGCGTCTCGTATTCCTGCGTGACGCGGGGCCCATCGGTCGTCTTCGTCGGCATGACCTTTGCCCGCGCACGGCGGTAGAGGAGGCCTTCCCGCGGCAGTTCCTCCAGCAGTGCGACCCGAGCGATCCCTTGCAACAGGATGTGGAAGCGCCCGTCGGGAAGCCTTTCGTGGTGTACCACGCGACCAAGACCAGCGACCCGGTGCAAGTCCCCGAGATGCCCCGGATCCTTCTCCTCGCGCTGGAGCACGACCGCCATCAGACCATCCCCAGCGAGCACGTCCTCTGTCATGCGCCGGTACCGCGGCTCAAAGACGTGCAGCGGCAAGAGGGTGTGCGGGAAAAAGACCGTGCCCGGCAACGGGAACAGGGGCAGGGCCGCGATGTGCTTCTCCCCCCCACCGTTTCCGTCTTCGTTGCGATCCATGAACTCGCCTCCGCGACCGATTCTAGTACGAACCCTCGTGTCTGCATCGCTCGCAGATCCATCTCTGCGCCACTGTTGCCGACGAGTCTACGCTCCGCGCACCACAGGCGGGGTGAGGCAAAATCGACATTCGTCGATTTGCGCACCCGGCTCGTTCCGCTGGAGGGTCTGTTGCCAGCTCCTCCCCCCGTCGAGCAGAGCTCGTCCGGGGTCCCACCCATGAACGCAGGCAGGGCGAACACTCGCGGAAGCGGCTTTTCGACTCAGCCAGCAAGGGGTCGCGCGCAGACGCCCGCTCTGCCAGTCTCCCTCGGCCCTTAGCTGGGCACAACCTGAAGGAGCCGCCGTGACCGCAGCATCACCCTCGACGAGCGAGAACACCGCCACCGGGGGCGTTCCCCAGACCCACCCGTTTGACGCCGCGCGTTTCGAGAAGGCCATCGGGGAGTTGCTCGCTGCCTGCGGTATCGCTGAGGACAACCCCCACATGGCGAAGACCCGCGCTCGAGTTCGGGCGCTGTGGCAAGACCGGTTGCTCTCCGGCTACCAGGACGACCCAGCGACGGTGCTCGGGGAAGGCTTCGAGGATGGGAGACAAGACCTCGTGCTCCTCCGCGGCATCGCCGTCCACGGGATCTGCCCCCACCACCTGGTTCCGTTTCGCGGGGTCGCCCACGTGGCCTACCTCCCCGGGGGGCGCCTGCACGGGTTCGGTCGCATCGCCCGCATGGTGGACGCGCTCGGTCACCGGTTGACCTACCAAGAGTGGATGACCCGCGACATCGTCGACACTCTCCTCACGGCGGGGAAAGCGCGGGGGGCGGCCTGCATCATCGAGGCAGAGCAGCTGTGCTTGCTCCTCGGCGAGAACCGCCGCGGCGACGAGCGGGTCGTGACGCAAGCCGTTGGAGGCTGTTTTGCGGATGACGAGGGAGCCCGAACTGCGATGCTGCAGATGTTGCGGCCTCGAGCGGCATAGCGGCAACACTCGACTTCGGTCGGGCCCCGCATCAAGCGTGCGCCCACTGAGGGGCGAATGCGGTTACGGTTGAGGTGCAGCGGGCGCGTTCGCCGTCGACGGGGACCCTCGCCGCGAGGTGGAGACTTCGCCCCACCACCCGAGTTTCTGCCCGACCAGCACCAACATCACCAGCGCGATGGTGGACACCCCGAAGAGCAAGGCCCAGGCTCCCCGGCTCCCCCTTCGCTGCTCGAGGACGTGAGGTACGACGCTCTCCTCAAAGAGAAGGCTTGTCGTCGGTGGACTCGTCGGGCGGCGCACGCGGACGAGTGGGTGGATCTCCCCCCCCGGATCGCTCAGCTCTGGCACCGGGGCGGAAATAGCCTCCCCGGGTTGGGCCGCCATGGGGCCCGACAGTTCGATATCAGAGGGTTCTTCCCAGCTGGGTCCTTGGCGAAAACCTTGCTGGGCCCGAATTCGCTTCAACGCGGTGATGACCTCTTGCATGCCTTGCGGTCGGTCGTTGGCATTCTTCGCGAGGCACCGATGGATGAGTTCACACAGCTCACCAGGAACCTCCGGCGCCACGATGAGAGGCGGCGGCTGGTCGAGGTGCTTCAGCATGATCTCCACCGGACTCTCGCCGTCGAAAGGCACGCGCCCCGTCACCATGCGGTACAACACACAGCCAAGCGAGTAGATGTCGGTTCGTGGATCGACCGCCCGGCCCTCCACTTGTTCCGGCGCCACGTAGCGAGGCGATCCCAGGAAGGTGCCGGCTTTGGTCAGCGCGGGCTCCCCTGGGCCGAGGAAGGTCTTCGCGAGGCCAAAGTCCAAGACTTTCACGAAGTCGCCTTCCTGGTCGTCGGCGTCTTCTTGCCGAAGGAGCATGATGTTGCCCGGCTTCAGGTCCCGATGGATGATCTGTTTGCTGTGGGCTTCGCGCAGGGAGCGGCACACCTGGAGACCGATCTGCATGGCGCGCGCAGGGCTGAGGGCCCCCTTTCCCATGACCCGCGCGAGGGTTTGGCCCTCGAGCAACTCCATGGCGATCCACAGCACCGGGTTCTCCCCCAACCGGTCTGCGCCGTAATCGAACACGGTGATGGTGTTCTGGTGACGGAGGCGAGCCGCGGTGGCGGCTTCGCGGTAAAATCGCTGCCTCAGCTCCTCTTCCCGCTGTGACTCCCGGTCGTTGTCACTGAGGTCAGTTCCGACGAGCAACTTCAACGCGACGCTGCGGCCAAGAGGTGCTTGCTCGGCCCGATACACCAGTCCCATGCCGCCCCGGCCGAGGAGGGAAAGCAAACGGAACCGCCCGTCGATGACCTGCCCGACGTACGGATCTGGCTCTCGCTCTCGTTTCAGGGGAGGCGGCCCGCTCATGAGCGCCACTCTATGCGATCCTGCTCCCTAGGCGCAGGGTATTACGGGGAGGTAGGTCCGCAGACCCTTCTTGTTGGCGTGCGATGGCAAGCTGCCGGCGCAGATCTGCAGAAAAATGAGTCCTGGGCGCCGACCCGCGTTGCAGACGGGACTACCGTTGTAGTAGGAACCTCGCGTCGCTGGGTCATAAACCCGCATCCCCCTCGGGGGAACCATGCACCGTCAGGGTGGAAACCGTCTTTCGGGGCGGTAGCGACCCACCCGCGTTCACCGCGCCCCACGAGCCGGGGTTCAGGAGCCACAAGGGATGTTTGACAGTCTCGCAGAGTCCTACCGCCACGGCGGTTTTTGGATGATCCCCATCTCGGTGTTCCAGGGCGTTTCCTTCGCTCTCATGGCCGAGCGCATCTTCGTCCTCTTCTTCAGAACCCGTCTCAACAAGGAGGCCGTGCTCGCCGGCCTGCGTGAACGCGTGTTCCGTGGCGACGTCATGGGCGCCATCCGCTTCCTCAGCGACCAGCCGCAGAGCCCCCTGACGCGCATCCTCAAGGCTGGCCTCCTCGAGGTCCGTCACGGTGAAGAAGAAGTGCAGGCCGCCATGGACGAGGCGTCCATGCACGAGATGCCCTACCTGGAGAAGCGCACGGGTTATCTCTCCATGATCTCCAACGGCGCCACGCTCGCGGGTCTGCTCGGCACCGTGCTCGGTATGATCAAGGTGTTCGCCGCCGTCGCGCAGGTGTCCGCCGCTGACAAGTCCACCATGCTCTCGGCTGGTATCTCCGAGGCCATGAACTGCACGGCGTACGGTCTCATCACAGCCATCCCCCCGCTGGTTGTTTACTCCCTGCTGCAAGGGCGCACCCAGGCTCTCACCGACGATGTCCAGGCGTCCGTCGCGTCGACCATCAACATGGTTCTGCGCAACAAGGACAAGCTGAACGTCGACGCGATCGCCGAGGCGTGATCGATGGGTGGCGCCGTTGAAGCTGCCCCGCAAAAGGGCGGCAAAAAAGCCATGGACGCGGCCATCAATCTGGTCCCGTACATCGACCTCTTGATGACGATCATGACGTTCCTCATCATGACGGCCGTATGGACCCAGATCGCGATGCTCGAGGTCCAAAATGCGCAGTCGGGACCGCCCGACAGCCCTCCTCCCGAGGAGAAGGAGCCGATCCCCGCCATTCTCGTGCTCGTCACAGAGAACAGCCTGAAGATTCAGGAAGAGGGCGGTGAGGCGCGTGACTTCCCCAAGGGCAACGAAGGTTTCGACCTCGAGGGTGCCAAGGCGGTCTTCGAGCAACTGAAGCAGGCTCGGCCCGAAAGGGTCGAAGTCAAAGTCAACGCCGAAGATACGGTGCCCTACACCGACATCATCGGCGTCATCGACACCGCCACCGGGTCGGGCCTGACGGGTATCACCCTCAGCCCGGTCGGTAGCTGAGAACCAGGAGAGGCTCATGGCAGTCAAGGTTCGCCGCGAACGTCAGTCTCACCGGTTCCATTCGATGGAGCTGCTCTCCCACGAGAGCCATGGTCCCCGCGGCGGCGACGTGATGTTGAACGTCACCGCCATGGTGGACATGATGATGGTCCTCGTCATCTTCTTGGTGATGAACTTCAACGCCTCAGGCGAGATGAACTTCGTCTCCAAAGACTTGAAGATGCCCGAGGCCGCCAACGGCATGGAACTCACCCGGGTTCCCATCATCGCCATCGACAGCAACAACAACCTCTACTTCGAGGGAGCGATCATCGCTGACCTCAACCTCGCCCTCGACCAAGAAGATCTGAAGATCGCCGAGCTCGAAGAGAAGCTCGTCGACCAGCGGCAGCGTTTCGAGGCCATCGGTGGCAACCGCGCCGAGGCATTGAGCCCCGCCGAGGACCCCACGACTACGGTGAACGTGCAAGCAGACAAAAGCACGTCCATGAACGTCATCAAGCGGGTGCTCCACACCTGCGGCAACGCCGGCTACAGCCGTATCCGGTTGGCCGTGGGCGACGCACGCAAGGTAGAAACCCTCGAAGGTGCCGTCGAGTAGCGACGTGCTCCGTTCGCGCTACCACCCCCGGCCTCGCCGGGGGTTTTTTTTGCCCAGATCTCAGCAAACACTTCCCCGCCCCACAGACACTTTCTTTCCGACCTGCTCCCTTCATCTGCGTCTGGGAATCAACTTGCACCTGTTGCAACCTCGCCATAGCCTCGCTGGGCTTCTGGCGGACCCCGTCCCGGGACCGTCTTCTATGGGGGCGTCTCGCGTGCGGTCCGCGATGACCACGGGCTTTCAGGTGGTACTTTGTATCGGGCTCATCCTCGGGGCCCGCGCTGCCGTCGCGCAAGAGACCGAGGTCGAGACACAGGAAGCAGCAGAGCAGGCCGAGCCACTGACTGCCCCACCCCGGGTCAGGCAGGTCGAAGTCATGACCGGTCGGGGGGGACGGGGGATCGCACTCGACCCTGAGGGCAACGCGCGACTCCACTTTCGCCTAGACGCCGGGGCCGGGTTCGACACCAACCCCTACACCGTGCCCTTCGGTGTCACCACCAATCAGTTCACCGGCGACCTGACCACGCGCATCCGCCCCGCTGTCGACTTCAGCTATCCCGGGAGCAAAGTGACCGCGAACGCCGGTCTCACCCTCGATTACGGCTTCCTGCCGAACATCTTCGGGGACACCAGTGGTGCCAACTGGCTCCTTTACAACCTCAGTGGGCAGGGCACCCTCGAGCTGAACCGCGGTGGGATGTTCACCGCTGCGGTCACCGACAGCGTGAGCTCCGCGAACGACCCTGGTCTCATCAACCTCGGCGCCATCTTCACGCGCATCAACAACCGCTTTGGTCTCGCCACGGGCGTCAAGGCCGGCACCTTCGGGGCGCGCCTCCTCTACGACTTCGGGTTCGAGAAGTGGTTCGATCCGAACTTCGGCCTCTTTGGTGACGTCGCCGGCCAGCCCATTCGCGAGGGGGCCTTCGACCAGATGAGCCACGGCCTCACGCTGCGCCTCGACTACCGCTTCTTACCAAAGACG
This sequence comes from Myxococcota bacterium, assembly GCA_049429145.1. Taxonomy (GTDB): domain Bacteria; phylum Myxococcota; class UBA727; order UBA727; family CAYLZW01; genus JBMTAX01. The sequence continues at coordinate 913 of JBMTAX010000025.1, read as the reverse complement.
GGCCTGTTTCTCGAGGCGCGAGGCGCATGGAACACCTATCCCTTCGACGTCAATAACCTGAATCCCGACTCGTTCCCCGTCGCGGCCAGTCTCGGCCTCATGGGCCAGCTCAGCACGAAGTTGTCGGGCCTCGTGAGCGTCGGCTACTCGAACCCCCTGGTGCTCGATCAACTGCCCGATGGCAGCATGGGCATCACGACCCAGGGCATCATTGGCCTCGTCACCCAAGCCGAGGCCCAGTGGAAGATCAACGGCATCTCTCGGCTCACCGCCGGCGTGCTGCGGAACTTCCAACCCGCTCCTCTCTATCAGTACGTCACGAGCAACCGTGTCCACATCCGCTACGAGCAAGCCGTGGGAGCGAAGCTGGTGCTGACCGCGGGAGCGAACTTTACGTTTCTGCAGTTTGGGGAAGAGCAGCAGGTCATCATCGACGGTGTCGCGCAAGATGTCACTGACACCGAAGGCACCGACCGGTACGACGGGGTGTTGGGGTCCCGCGTCAACCTCAGCTACTTCCTCCTCGACTGGGTAAGCGTCGCCGTGGCCAATGACTTTGAATGGCGACTCACGAACGCCAACGCCGTCACCGGCGGTAACCTGTCTTACCTCTCGAACGAGACCCTGCTCCTGGCGAGCGTCCATTACTGAGCTGCCGTCCGGCACCGGTTGAATGTTTTCGGTCCCTGTGGTGACTAACCTCTGTCATGACGAGCGTCCGCCTTCTCTGTGCCCTGTGGCTCTGCGCGCTCTGCGGAGGCGCCACCTGCGCGGCGCCGCCAGAGCCCGTCGTCCAGCCAGCGCTGCAGGCAGCCCGCCCCGTCATCGGGCCTTCAGACCTCGTGGAGGTCCGCATCTTTGGCGAGCCCGAGCTCTCCGGGTCGTTTCGGGTGGATGGGCAGGGTGCTATGAG
>JBMTAX010000024.1:0-14999 GCA_049429145.1 Myxococcota bacterium | reverse complement strand
CAAAACCGCCCCCATCAGTTGATGCTCGGCCGAGGCCCCCTGACCAAAAACACAGGCTCGGCAGCCGACCGCCGAAGCGAGATCTCGCCTCTACCCGCTAGGGCAGGAAGGGAGCCGGGTCACAGGCGCCCCACAGTTCCCTGAGGGCGTCGACGTCAATCGACTGCACTGTATGCACTAAGTTGCCTGGGTTCATGACGCTCGCTCCCTCTTCACGCGGCACATGATACAGACCGAAAACGTGACCGATTTCATGCGCCATCGTGATGGAAAGTTCAGTCCCTCTCAGATCCTCGTTCAGATACACGACCCCGTCTTCATCGGCGTAATGGCCATGAAATGCATGTGGGGCGCGATCAAGAATCACCGGCACTACAGGCGTGTCGCCATCAGGAGATGACGTCACCTCGAGTTGGGCACCTGCTTCGCGTTCCCACTGTGCAAGCCCTGATTGAATATCTGCTCGTTGGGATGCAGTGGCCGATTCCACTCGAATCTGCAGCGGTGAGCAGGGGTCAAACACGATATCGATAGGCTCTCGCCCCTCCTCCTCGTTTGCGCAACCGTTGAGTACCAGCACCACGAATACCGCACATCCCCCGAGGCTGCGAGTTCTCCCACTCGGCCGCATTTCAAGAAAAGAAGGTCGATGTTTTTCGTTGCGCATGAGCGCGATGATTGTCGTTCCACGCGCAAGTGCACAAGGTGCGCGGGACCTAGAGACGCATCATTGGTGAGGCACTGCGGCACCTTGCCACGAAAGGCACAATTTTCGTTTTCGTGGTGGTGCGGAGGGCAGTTGACTCTTACCTCACTCGAAGGGCCTCCACGGAGGTGCCGAACACCAGAACGGAGTCAACCATGAAGAGTCGAACGTACTCCACTGCAGCACTCCTCTCCCTCCTCGCCGGGGCGATCCCCGCGGAGGCACAAGATGTCAATGTTCAGATATCGCCAGAGCTCACTGAGCCACCAATGCTAGAAAAAGAAGAGCCCAATGGTGACGCACTCTTTACGGAGTTCGGGACCGCCCTTTATGTCGGGGGTGGCGTCACTGGATTCTTTGAAGAGGGCGTGACTGACAATACCACGCCAGGTGGATTTTGGGATGTGCGGGGTGTCGCCGGCACAAGGACGCCCGTCGGCCTTGAGCTCGGCTACCATGGATCCGCCCAGGACGTAAATGCCCTCGGCCTCAATGACGACGCCTTCTTGCTCTCCAATGGCCTCGAGGCATCGCTTCGACTGCAAGCTCCGATCACGCAGGCCGATATCAATACCGATGTGCTCGGGACCTCGGACGCCCCGCTCCTCATCGCACCCTATGCGTTCGGCGGTCTCGGATGGACCCGCTATGACGTCTTGAATGAAGGCACTAACACCTCGAATGTGCAGGGCCAGGATGACATTATGGCCCTGCCATTGGGGGTTGGCGTCGGACTCGGACTTGCGGGTGTGACCCTCGATGCCCGTTTTACCTATCGCCATGCATTCTTCAGCGATCTCGTCGGCACAGCGACGAGTTCCTTCGATGATGTCTCATTGAATCAGTGGAATGTAGGTGCCAGCATTGGCTTCGAGTTCTGAAAAGATACAAACATTGACGGAACGTCCCACAGAAAGAACGTTTCCGCAGGAGAAGTGAAGCTACAGCCTTGCGGCGAAGGGGTGGGCATCTACCCCTTCGCACAAGGTGCAATGACTTTTGCCGGTTCAGAGGCCAAGACGTCGCTGCATAGAAGGCATACGACCACGGGCGAAGGGGAGAGAATGGAGTCCGTGATTGAAAATAAAGATCGCAGATGGGGAGGGAGCGGAAACGCTGTCGCGATGCACCCAAGGGACAACGACCTAAAGATCGAGCAAGGGCTTTGCGGTGCCCTCCGGCAGCGACAACTGAAGTTCTCGTCTGAGCGTCAAATAATTCGTGCTGACCGAAAAGAGCACCAACTCCCTGATCGCTAGCCGCACCCCGTGCTCTCGACCGCTTGCTGCATTTGCCTTTAGGAATCGTACGGCGGACATAAGATCATTGCACATCAAGAATCCAAGTCGATCGGCGGTGTAATTTACACCGGCCATCCAATCGCTGAGATGCACTTGGTCTTGGACTCTTTTGTAATCCTTGAGACCCGTGTGCAATGTCATCTTCAATGCTTCAGCCTCTTGTCGAGCGAGCCCACGAAACAATTCGTTTTCGAGGCGTCCTGACGAGGAGGACTGACGCTGACTTGAATTCTCAGCGCCGCTGGCGGAGGGAAGCGCGTCGAGTAGCGACGAGAGTTCTGCCTTGAGTTGCGCCACGCTTAGGGTCGCCGCCGGCAATGCGTGCGGCATAAGCCACGCCACCGCACGGCCCAGGGCGAAGGCCCGCTCAGGTGTCATTCCGCCGGTCAATACCGCCTCAGAAATGGCCAATGCTGGTTCGGCAGAGGCCATGACACGGAAAGGACTCTCGTCGGGGCCTACACCTTTTGGAGTCCACCGATACAGAGGGGGGAGCGCAGTCAGTCCGACTACCTGGGTCGCCGTGCGCAGCGCCAACAGTACCCCCGAGGGCAGCTGTCGCTCGACGAGCCGCTCCCGCTTGGACACGCCCAGGTCGCCGAGAGTGCGGCCGTAGACGCGCTGTAGCGCGGGGCCCACAATCTCCATCACCACGCGGAGAGGCGACGCCTCGAGTGGATGTCCAAGCAAGCGCCTGGTTCGCTCCGCATGGCGTCGAGGGCGAGGCCAGCGGGGGAACGGCGGACGTGCATTGCGCACCGCTTTGGTCATCGCGTCGTCGGCAAGTTCCACCGCCACCATGGAGGCCGCGACTGCGTAGGCTTCGTCACCTTGTTGGCTTCTTGCGAAAATAGAGAAGAGGCTTCGCCAAGCCTCAGGATACAACGGGTCGCGAGCGAGCACTGCCCGCCAGGCAGCCGCGGCTTCTGGATACAGAGCCAGCTCCATTTGTACTCTGGCGAGGTCTTCGTACGCCTTGACGGATTCTGGGTCGAGGGCCGTGACGGCCGCAAGGGCTTCCGCCGCTCCCGTGAGGTCGCGAAGCTCGTAGCGGCGCACCTGAGCGAGCCGCTCAAGAAGGGCGATGCGAGCCCGAGTCTGTTCACGTGGCATGTGTCGGAGTTGGGCCGTGAACAGTGCCTCGAGCCCTCGTGGGTCGCGTTGCTCTTGGAAAAATTCTTCGGCGGCACGCTGGATGGGTGCATTTGCTGGATCGAGACGCAGCGCACGAACGAGCTGCTTCGAGGCGGCATCGGGCCGATGCACGTTGCGGTAAAGCTCGGCGAGCTGAAGATGGATTTGCGCCCGCTTGGCCTCGTCAGTTTCCGCGGTTGCCAGCGCCTGCAGTGTACCGATGGCATTGTCGGTGTTCCCTGTAGCTATCTCGAGCGCCACCAATGCCTTGCGGGGACCATCGGCGTCGGGCTCGAGCGCCAGGGCTTGCTGCAAGAGCGTGAGTGCAAGGTTGCGGTCTTTCAAGTCCACGGTAGCGATGCGTGCTGCCTGCTCGAGACAAGCTGCTCCCTCATTCGGGCGGCCCCGGCGCGCGAGTTCTCTTAGGGCGTCAACGAGATGATGAGGGGAGCGCTTCTCATAGGACCGCAGAGCCTCGACCATGACTTCAAGCGTGGAAGTCGGCGACGTGCTGAACGCGTCGAGTTGGGCCACGAGGGACAGCGCCTGAGCTAACGTCGCCTGCGCGCCGCGCTCCTCGGCAGCGTTCCATCGCAAGATTCCTACCTCGCTGTAAAGGCTGAGCTGCTCTTCCTGCGGCAGGGAAGGTGCGTGATGCAGTAGGGCTGTCTCGAGCAGTTGTTTCCTTCGTGCGGCAAACTCAGCTTGGGCTTCGGCTCGTCCCTCGAGCACCTCCGCATAGGTCCACAGGGTCTGCAAATCGGTGGGCTTCTCTTTGAGCAGGCCATCGAGGATCAGATCGGCTTCCGCGACACGACCTTGGTGCGCCAAAGCGACCGCGTGCATCCGCCAGACCTGGTCAGGCAGCAACACCCCGGAGCGGCGAGCCGTAGCGACAGCGTTCGCCAAAATCCCATGGAGATCTGACGCGAGCTTGGCTTCCACATCCCTCGACTTCACGCCTTTGCCATCGGCGACGGTTAGCCTCGTGGCGACGCGGCGCATGAGCTGCTCGAGGGCTTCGGTGTCGTCCGGCTGCTCCTCTAGCACCAGCCGCAGTGCCTCCTCTACCGCAACGCCCCCCGGGGGAGCCGTCGCAGCAAGTCGTACAAGCTGACGCAGCGCTGCGAGGCGCTCCTCGTGGGGAGCCGCCTTGGCCAACCCCAGGAGACACCTGCATTGCTCCGTGACGTCCTCTTTTGCTGCGGCGAGGGATACCAGGGCTTGATGAGAATCGAGCCGCGAAGGGTCGCATTCGATAGCTGCCCGGTAACGCCTGGCTGCGTCCTCGGGCTTCAATAACTGCTCTTCATAAATGCGAGCGATACGATGGTGAACCTGCGCGCGCGCCACAGGCTCGTCAAGTCTCCCGACCAGACGCTCGAGCGCCACCAATGCGCCTGTCGCGTCGTCGAGACCATCAGCGAGCTCTGCTCGAGCCAGCAATGCCACCGGATGATCGGGTGCCAAGGCCAGTGCCTGCTCAATGAAAGCGTGCGCCGTGGAATGTTGCCGGAGACGTCGATGGGATGTCTCCGAGGCCATGAGGAGCAGACTGACTTTCCGTGCTAGCTGCGCGCTGCGCTCCGCCACCTCCACGCACAGGGCAACAAGGCCCTCATCGTTGTTTTCTGCTCGCAGACGCTCGGCAAGGAGTCCGAACATGGCCTCGTCATCTGGCATCGCCAAGACAGCCGTGTGCAGGGCGCTGGTCGCCTGCTCCACGCGGCCGAGATGATCAAGTTGCGTGATCAATTCTTCAGCCAAGTGTCCGAGCGACGATGGTCCGCCGCGTCGCCGAGCGATTTCGAAACGTTGCAGCAAAAGCTCTGCTCTTTCATCGACCCGAGATGACTCCCCGTCGAGCAGGGAACAGAGAGCATCGACAGCTTCGACGTCACCCGGTCGCAACTCCAACAGGCGCCTCGCGGTCAGCTCGGCACCGCTACGATCGCCGAGGACGAGGCGCTGCTGCAGGACACGACCGAGGAGACCGATGGCCTGGGCCCCTTTGGTTCTTGCTGCGAGTCGCTCCAGGAAGCGCAGCTGCTCAGGGGCGGGCGCGTGGGCCTCCCACGCCGTGATCGCACGATTCCGCAGCATCTCATCGACCGGTGCGACCTCGAGGGTGAGCCGTTCGAAGAGCGGGAGGGTCTCCTGCCATCGCCCGGCATCCTCGAGGAGGCGGATGTGTCCGAGCAGGAGCGCGCGGCGTCGTGCCTCATCGTCGCTGGGTGTTCGCGCAAAGGCGTCTCGCCACAAGACATGACGTGCATCGACGCTGTGTCGCGCGGCATAAAGTTGATCGAGAGTACGGAACGCTACGCCGTAAGGAGCATCCTCCTCAGCGAGCGGCGAGAGCAGCTCTGCGACGGCCTGGAGTTCGGGAAGGAAGGGAACCACGGCGATCCACACGGGTAACCACACCCGCCGTGCATGGTCTGTCGCGCCACGATGTAACTCCTGTGCCAACTCGAGGGCCTTGGGCCCATTTCCGGGCACATCCTCGACGAACAGGTCTACGGCTTCGGAATAGGCCTCCGGTCGCTCGAACGAGAGTGCCAGTACGCGGGCACTCAGCCGCAGCACCCATGCACCTCGTGCGGGGCTCTCGAGCAGCTCTTTCCCCAAAGCAAGGCAGGCTGCCGCGTCGTCCCCCGCCACCAGCTCTTCGGCTTGCGCGAGGAGCGTCTCGAGCGCGGGTCGCGCAGGTGTCTCCGCGAGCAGAGGCGACACGACGACACGCGTCTCTGCTCGCATCTCCGGGGCCTCAATCGCTCGGCGTGAGGAGAGGTCGGGACCGCGCGCGCGGGGCAACGTGGGGGTCACAGCCGGTCCTGTGCCCTCGCCCGTGGCGCTTGGTTTTGCATCGACGGGCGACGGTGACGCAGTCTCCGCTTCCACACGACGCGTCAGCTCTGGCAGCGACCTTGGCGCGTCAATGGCAGTCGGTTCTCGCGCCAAAGCCTCGACCTGTTTCCGTCGCTGACGCGCCTCCCTCTTCTTTTTGCGACGACTCTTCTTGCGAAGAGATACGTCCTCATCGGCGCCAGCTTTTACTCCCTCGTGCCTGTGCACAGCCATCGCCCGGCCCACGGGAGCGAAGACATCACCCTCGTCTTCGTCCTCTGCTTCGGCACGCAGCTGTTCGGAGATCGGCACACCGAGAGGTGCCCAATCGACATCGGTGTCGGCCGAGGGCGGCGCGGCAACCGCTTCGCGGGGAACCTCCCTGGCGTGACGCGCACGGCCCGTCGTGCTCCGCGCACCAACGTGGCCAGGCGCCTCGACCGAGGCTTGGACCACCTCTTCTGTGCTCGAGGTAGGCGGGTTGACCTGCTTCGCTGGGGGAGATGGCGTGTCGATGTCGCCCTCAGAATCTGCATGATGCGCGGGTCCCGCCGCCGCGCGCAGCAACGGAGCGTTGTTCCCCAGCAAAACGGCGAGCCGGTCGGCGTGACGACGTGCGGCTTTGCTCTCGGGGCGAAGCGCCAGTGCCTCCTGGTACGCGCGCAAGGCACCAGCGGCATCCTCTAGATGCACCTCCCGCAAGAGTGCGGCCTGGCTCCACAGCGTCGCACGCCGTGGTTCGTCGAGCTGCGTTCGCTGGGCAAGTTCAGAGAGGACAGCTTCTAGCTCCGGGTGCTTTCCGGCTGCATGACCGAGTCGTACCGCGTCCTCGCGATAGACATCGACATGGGGCGCTTTACGCACTGCACGCAGGAGTTCCAGGAACGCCCGGTCGAGGTCCCCCGCGCGCTCTGCGAGCAGGGCAAGGGTATGACGCAAAAAAGCGGTCTCGCCGTCGTCGGTCGCTAGGTCGGGGTGTTTGAGGCGCATCTTCAGCCCCGTTGTCACCCGCGCGGGCCCCCCGAGACCGACGATCACTTCGTCGAGCTTTGCGCGATCCAAGTGCACCGGCCGGAGGGTAATCGCGGTGGCTCTTGCGGCCCCGTGCTCGTCGTTCGCAGAAACAAAGAGGGCGGTGGCCCGGATGCCGTCTCGCACAGCGTCGTCGGGGGAGCCGAAGAGGGCCAGCTCGCACAGCAATGTGCCGAGCCGACGAGCGGCCGATGCACGCATGGACTTGGAAGTTCCAACGGCGACGAGGACTTCTTCAAGGCAGGCCATCACCCCGGCGATACCGACTTCGAGGCGCGCTTCCGCCTCCATGGCGACAAGCCCGTCTTCGGTCGATGACTCGAGAGCGTCACGATAGCGTTCGATGGTAGACATCTAGAAGGACGCTACAACAATCGCAGCAACCCCAGGAGCCCCATGGGACACTTCTCACGTGCGTTGCATCATGTTGCGCTTGGCGCACGAGATGTCGAGACAGTCGCGGCATTCTACCGCGACGTGTTCGGTCTCCCCGAAGTGACCCGACACTGCACACCCTCGGGTGAACTTCGGTCAGTCTGGCTCACGCTGGGGGACAGTTTGTTGATGATCGAACGTACGTCGTGTCCGCCTCATCGCGTCGAGGGCGTTGGTGCAGGACCATTCCTGCTCGCCCTGCGGTGCAGCATCACAGAGCGAGAATCCCTGGAAGCGTCGCTACGGCAGGCAGGTTCTACCATCGAGGAACGGAGTGGTTTCACCAGCTACGCGCGAGACCCCGAGGGAAACCGGGTCGCCATCAGCCATTACCCCGACCCGATGGCTGAGGTCGAGGTGCGCTGACGAGGGTGAAGTGAAATCGACATTCGTCGATTTGCGCACCTGGCTCGTTCTGCTGGAGAGTCTGTTACCAGACTCTCACCCCATCGAGCGGAGCTCGTCCAGGGTTCTCCACCTAAGTACGCTGGCAGGAGAAGGCGAAGCTGCTCTCGGGGCTCAATCGTTGACCACGACGAGAAACCACTTCTTGTTGGAGCGATCGACAATCTTGATCTTGCCTTCGTACTTGGCGCCGAGCGCAGTCTTTATTCGGTCGAACCGGTCGGTTTGCACCAATACGAAAGCTCGACCGGGCTCATCGACGTGCTTCTTCAGGGTCTGCGGACTTTTCTTGATCTGAATTTCGTCGTTGTGGGCGTAGAAGGTCTCCCCCTTCCAGTCCATTTGGTAGCTGAGCAGCGGTTCTCCGGGCTGCCGCAACGCGTAATAGGTATTGAGCAGATATCGCTGTGACCAATGCTGACTCATCTGGCTGAGATAAATCTGCACCACGAAGATGCTGAAGCACACGCCAGCAGTAACAAAGGATAAGACGAAAGCGGCATGAGACGGACGAGACCGGCCGCCGAGGGCGGCCTGACATAGCGCACTCAGGCTGTGCAGAGACCTGAACCGGAGATCCACCAACAGGCCGCACACGACGACGGTCACCGTGGCAAAACCAGCGACTGCAACCCACAGGTGCCAATTGGGGGTGGTGGGGAAATAATAGTCCGGCTTCCAACTCTTGTAGTGGTAGGTAAACAGATCGATGAGTTGCCATGGCTCTGTAGACAGGTCCCTCGCAAGTAGAGCGGCGCCCAAGACAATTACGACAGAGTAGGCGGGCAGAAGTCGACACTCTTGATCGAGCAAACGGTCGAGCCACACCCCAATGAGAATGGCTGCAGGAACAACCGCGGGGAAGATGTAGTGATGAAACTTCGTCGTCGTCGCGGTAAAGAAGACGAGAAACGCAACAAACCACAAAGACACGAACAAAAGAAAGCGGTCACGTGAAGTGCGCGCCCCCATCGCGCGCCATGGCTGAGAGACGGCCTCGAAGAGCGCGACGGGCAAAGCAGCAGCCCATGGAAACATCCCAAACGCCAAATAACGGACGTAATATTCAAAGGTACCTCGATCGCCGTGCACCCCTTGTCCGATGCGGCCGAGTAGGTCGGCCATCACAAATCGTCCAAACCACGTCTTGCGCGACTCGTCGCGGCCTCCAAAGAGAGCCATCACTAAGTACCAGGGAAGCGCTACCCACAAATAGAGTGCAAGGGCTGTGGTCCACATGGCGGGTCGACGAAGCAAGCGCCATTCGCCGGTGACGAGCAAATAGAGAAAGAAAACGAGCCCCAGCAGCAGCAGCGCGTGGGGCCCCTTTCCGAGGGTGGCGATGGCGCAGAGGAAAGCGGCCGCATGCACAAGAGGGTCTCGCCCAACGCGATGCAGCAGCATCAGGAATATTCCTGCAACGGCCACGAGCGCAACGGACGCGGCGAGCCTGGTCGTGCTCTCCGCTCCGAGGAAAGCCACGCGATTCAAAAATGAACCGGATCTTCCGATTTCCCACATTTGCGGAAACAGCCCCAGGGCGAACAGCGTCGTCAATGATCGAGGAATTGGCCGAGCTTGCTGTGCGGCGCGCGCTTCGTCCGAGGCGAAGAAGGCCAGGGCCAGCAAACAAATGGCCATGGACATGGGTGCGACGTAGAGCATGTCCGTAATGGCTTGGCGGCTCATCATGGCCCAAAACGGCAGCGTGGCGAGGACGAGGCTCGACAGAACAGCCGCGCGCAGCGACCAAAGCCGCCGCACGGTAAGGAACACGCACGCCACGGCGAGCAGGCTAAAGAGGGCGCCTGGCAGCCTCCCCACGAGTTCTGTGGCCTCTGGGAGTGCGTCGACAGCCGTGTGAGCCCCGATGGCGCGATATCCAATGCTGGTCAGCCAGAAGAGGAGAATCGGCTTGGAAAAGAAGTGTGCGTCTTTCCAAAATGGGTAGAGGTAGTCGTCGCGCGCTGCCATCTGGCGCGCCACCTCGGCGTAGTGCGTCTCCCACGGGTCAAAGAAGCCGATGGCCCCAAGCCATGGCAGTGTCACACTGGCAGCGACCATCAGCACGAGTGTCGCTGCCAACCGGTCCCGTCGGGGGGCGCGGTGCATCCCCCGCAGCCAACTTAGCAACGGGCTTTGGCGAGCGTCACGGTCCTCCGCCAGGGGAGGCTGCTGTGCTCGCTGCTGATCTCGCGCCATGTGTCCTCCACCCTGTGAGGGCTGTCTGAGCTGCCCCCTGAGGCACCTCGCCGGAAGGCGGCGTTACCTCCGGACGGCGATGACATAAAGCCAGCTTCTCCCCGCAGGCTTGTCGCCCTTCGGGGGCGAAATGTGGACAGCGCGCCGCCAAACGGACGGGCGCGGGGATAGAAAGCCGTGAGGTTACGTCAGAAGGCCCTTTCCCGGGCTAGGATGAGCGCTTGGAGGCTGACACCATGGCACAGAGCCAACCTGCACAGGATGACCCCCATGCCCCTTCCCACCTCTGGTCGGTCCACAGTGAGACCGATGGCATGCCGGTGATGCGGGCATGGTCGCCCTCGGAAGAGGCCGCCAAAGCCACGCTTGCGGATCTGAGGAGCGGGGACCCGACTGCTGACAAAACCACCTACTGGGTACTCCAGCTCACCCGGCATGAGGTCGCCCAGTTCAAGGCGAGCGGCTTCATCCCCGAAGACGCCTGACCTTCCGCCTGGAACTTTTTGTCACGACTTCGAGACCGGAGAATGTCCTCATGCCCATCTCACACATCAACAAGCCTTCTCTGCGCGCGCTCGCCCAAACCCTCGTGGACAAGGCCCAGCAGGATCCGCAGAAGAAGGTAGGGGAGGCTCAAGTCGATGAGATCCTCGCCGACGTCGGCGATCGATTTCTGAGGACGAGCGCGGATCTTCTCGGGACATTTGCCGCGGGCAACCTCAGCATCCATGAGAAACTGGAGTTGGCGCAGAAGGGCTTGTCCATTGACGAGCGAAACGACCTACGCACCCTCGTCACTGACCCGACCTTCCTATCAGTGCTCGAGCCTGCCATGGCTGTACACCTCTCGGCGCTTGCCGGGGTCTCGACCGCAGACGCAGGCAGGACTCCGGGTACAGCGGCGCCTGTTCGGGTGTCGAACATGGACTTCTCGGACGCGCAGCTCGCAGCGGTGAAGAAGTTCAAGGAACTCTTCTCGAGCGGTCAGCTCTCTGCGTATTTCGATGCGGCGACCGGCACGGTGGACAACGCCCAGCGCAAGGCCGAGGCCCTCGAGCTCTTTGGGAACCTGCCCCCCATGAGCCCGACGGCGAACGCAGAGGCGTTCGTGGCTGCCGGGCTCTGGTCGAAGGCACCCCTGGGCCTCGACGCGCTCGAGAAGAGCGCCCGCTACCTGCCGGGCCGGCAGATTCTTGTGAAGACCACGGTGCACCCCGAGGTTTTCGACGACCGTGACTTCCTTTCGTACAAAGCTCCTGCCGACGGCGGCAAAGAGGCCATCACGTATCGAGCGACCATCGCGGGTGAAGACGCCGACAATTTCTTGGTGAAGGTCGACGGCAAGGCTGAGCCCATCAGCGTACGGAAACAGGACGTCTTCCACCTCAACCAGCCTCACGATACCGACGCGAAGAAGACTGGCGAGTACACCTACGACGTAGGCGGCGGTGCCAACTACGACGACCCCTTCATGAAGGCCAAGGTTGCAGAAGCTGCGCTGCGTATCGCTGACGTCGTGGCCCAGATTGACTACACGAAGATGAGCGTCGACGGCGGGATCGGTGGGGCCGGGCGCGCTAAGATGGTCGAGCTGCAGCGACGAGCCGTACGCGGTATCCACGACGTCATCAACATGAAGTACCCAACCGGAAACTACCAAGAGGCGGGGCGCGAGCGCGGCGGCGGTGCCGGAAGACAGGCAATGAAGGGGATTGGGGTGTGCTTCGATCAGGGCGGCGTGATGCTCGCGATGCTCATGCCGTTCCAAAGGCCTCTTGGTCTCGACGTGCAGTTCATCTCTGGTGGGGTGTACCGCGACATTTCAAGCCGCGGGCAAAACCCCTTCCGCGGCGGCGCCCACGGATGGCTTCAAGTGACTTACCGGCCATCGATGGAACTGCGCATTATCGATCGCACGTGGCAGCAGGCGGACCATCCAGCCGACCGCGCATACTCTCGTTGGGGTGACCGCTACCCAGCTGGGCACTATTGGGGCATGCAGACGAAACCGGTGGCTGACAGCGATGTGAATATGGGCGTTTCCACCGAAACGTTCGACCGTCAATTCGGCTCTCAGGGTGTGGACGGCCGAGACAATCACATGTCGCGGGTGCAGCAGTAATCCAACGCGCATTTGCTACGGTCCCCGGCGGATCTCGCAACGTGTGCTCGCTCGGGCGGCGGGCACCGGGTACCTCACGGCGCCAGGAGAAGGCGAACACTGCCGGCAGGTAACGTCAGGGTCACCTTGCCGTCGACGACAGGAAGGGTCTCGCCTGTCCAGTGCTCCTGAAGGGTATCTTCTTCACCCAACGGCGCTGGAAGTTCGACGGTGAGGATCTCTGCCTCGCTCCACCAGTTGAACACCGCGAATTCTCCTGTGCCCGGAGAGAACCACAGCGACGGTACGTAGTAGTCGTCGGGTGCGAGGATGTGAGCGAACTTATTGTCGACAAACGTGTTGGGATTCTCGAAGAGGTCGAGGGGCAGGAAAGAGGGCGCCACTCGTTCCTCCCGCCGCAGCACCAGAGGAGTGAGTGCACCGAGCAGCGATCGCCGCTGTTCATCGAGGGCAGCGACGTCGTCGCCAAAGTTGATGATGGGTCCTGCCATGAGCGCCGCTGTCGCGTTGAGTCGCTGAGCTTCGAGGGACAGGTCACGAACCAAAATGGTGTCTGGATCGCTCGCCAGGAAGTGATTCACATAAAACCGACTGGCGACATTGCGGAAGGCGTTCTTGTTCATGGCGAAGCTATAGGCGAGGTCCGCGAAGGCGATGTCATCCCCGGTGCGCAAGGCATGGAAGCGTCCCGCACTCGGCAGTATGGGTGCACCGCACGACAGCAGGTAAGCACCTTTTTCCTTCGCCAGCCCGCTGAGTGAATCGACGACGTCGCCGAACGCCATGAGGCCCGTGACGTCTTCGTTGTATCGGATCCCCTCAGAGGCCCCGCCGAAGAGGAAATCGAGCTTGAGGTAACGGAATCCGCTACTGAGCAGGCGCGTGCCCGTCTCGAGCACGAAAGCCTTCACCTCGGGGTGGCTCGCGTCGAGTACATAATAGCGGTACCCGAGTGCCGATGACCCGTAGAACACCGGCTCGCCTACAACGTCACGCAGCAGCCACTCGGGGTGTGCTCTTACGAGGTCGCTTTCGACGTCGGCAAGGAATGGCGCCCACCAGATGCCGGGCACATAGCCAAGCTCCTCGAGGGAGGACGCGAGATGGGCGAGGCCGTTCGGGAACCGCGCGTTCTCGGTCCAGTCACCCCATTTCTGCTGCCAACCATCGTCGATCTGCAGGGTATTGAGCCCGAGGTCTGGCAGCGCGCTGCGGAGATATCCCGCGGTCTGGATGATGGCGTCTTCATCGATGTCGGTGAAGAAGGTGTTCCAGCTATTCCACCCCACTGGTTCAAAGGGAACGTCGAGGGGGAGGTTCACGTCGCCCACAGCGCGGCCATATCGATCGAGCGCAGCGGTCGGATGTTCGGCCACTGAGAGAAAGAGTTCCTCCGACCGGACGCTCTCCGTCGCGGGTAAACTGTCACGAGTGCCCCCCATCACGACACGCCATCTGATCTCTCCCTCGTCGGAGCGAAATGTCTGCACGCGGGTCTTGAATCGATGCGCAGTCAGGGCACCGCTCACAATTGTGTTGTGTTCGTACCCAATCGCTCCGAGCCACCAGGACAGCCGAGGGTCAGCGAGGAGGTGATCGCCGTCGACTCCCGTGAGGTTCTCAATACCCGGATCACCGTCGCCGAGCCCAACGAAATGGGCGGGGCTCCAGGAGGAATAGCCCTCTTGGTAGACACCGCGCACCTCCGCTGGCGCAACGGCGGCAAAGGAGAAGCCACGTACGCGAAGCTCGCCGCGGACCTCGACGTGCGCGCGCAACTGGTCGGCGACGGGACGCAAAAACAGCGTGATCACGGCGCCGCCATAGGTCGCGCTCACCTGCCATCCGCTCTCGGTCTCCTCAGGACGAACGTCGTCAGCCTCATGCAAACGTAGGGCCTCACCGTCGGGCAACAACACCATCGTCTCGATGTTGTCTAGGATGACACCGTGCTGCTCGATGCCGAAGCGACCATCCTCTCCCACGCGCACCGAGAGGGGTGCAGGAGGCAACTCACCACAGGAGTCCCCACAACTCGCCGTGGACACCAGGGCACAAAGCGCTGTCAGGGAGGCGGCGTACGAACGTAGGACGGTGACCAGGTGACGACGACGATACATGGGGAGACCGTGGGCTTCGATGCAGGAGAGGTCAACCCGGTGCATGAAGAGTGAACGAGCTCCTCGAAAGCGTGATGGCCCATCTTGCTCCACGAGTGCCGATCACTACCGGTGCAACGCCAGGAGATGCCATACTCGGGTTCTCCACGAGGAGGTCGAAGCGCTGCCCTCAGAACCTGTCTTCCTGACGCCTGATGCACCCCCTTCCGAAGCTGGGCGCTTTTGGATCGGGCATGGCTACGAATCGCGCTGCCTGAGCGCGGAGCAGATCCTCGTCGAGGTCGAGCACGGGAGCCTGGATGGAGAGACACAGGTGCGCATCCGTCCAGATGCGCCACCGACGCCCCTCCGAAGGCTGCTCCGCGAAATCGTGTGGATGGCTCGCCAAGAAAAGTCGTCCACCGTAGCCGCGCTCGTAGGGCCGTACGCTGCAGCGTTTTATGACGCTCCGGTTGGCGTTGTGCTGTCCGACCTCGCAGGCATCGTCACCCACGCCAATCTCGCTTTTGCGTCGATGCTGGGCTGCGGAGTTCACGAGGTTATTGGCAAACGCGTGGGTGAGTTAAGTCACCCCGAAGACCGAGCACTCGAAGTCCAACTGGGAAACGAACTCATCAGTGGGCAGCGGGCCACTTTTCAAGTCGAGAAGCGATTTCTCGCGGGCGATGGGCAACCGATCGAGACCCTGACGC